>JAYTSH010000416.1:0-18839 GCA_043745755.1 Cellulomonas sp.
CACCACGACCGCGACCCAGGGCAGCGCCATGAGCGCCGTAAAGCGCGCGAACGACAGTCCGCTCGCGGTGAAGGCCAGCAGGTTCGTGAGGTTGGAGACAGGCAGCAGGAGCGATGCCGAGTTCGCCAGGTGCGTGCACGCGTAGACGTACGGCTTGGGGCGCACCCCCGCACGCGCGGCTGTCGCGAACACCACGGGGGTGAGCAGCACCACTGTCGCATCAAGGCTGAGCACCGCGGTCACCAGCGATGCGGCAGCGAACACCGCGACCAGCAACCGCTGAGGTCGGCCGCGCGAGACGCGCGCCATGAGCGCGCCCGCAGCGACGAACAGCCCCTCGGCGGCGCACAGGTGGGACAGGACCAGCACAGCCGCGAGGAACGCGACCACCGGGAACAGCGTCGTCACCTCGGCCCATGCGGCCGCTGGCGTCACCGCACCCACCAGGATGACGACAATCGCCGCGGGAACGGCCGCGACCGCCTCCGGCCACCCGCGTGGTCGAGCGACGGCGAAGCCGAGGACGCCCACGAGCAGAGCCACGGCGACGAACGGCGCGATGGCGTTCACTCCGTGCCCACCTTGCCGTCCTCTCGTCGCCCGCCTGATGTGGAGACTGGTGCGACCCGCGGGATCAGGGGATGCGACCCGGGGTGCCGATGACATCATCGTCCGAGACGCGCGTCTTCGCTGTCGTGCCGCTGATGATGAGTCGCTCGCAGACCTCTTCGTCGGACGGGCCGGCGCCGACGAGGGCCGCGACCTCGCGCGCCCGCGGGGTCGGCTCGGTCAGAGCCCCTGCCAGGCAGGCTTCGCCGCGTAGGTGCTGCGGAAGTAGTCGGCGAGCTGCAGCCTGCCCGCCGCAGCGGGGTCGATGAGCACGCTGACGTGCGGGTGGTGCTGCAGGATCGTCCCGGGCCACATGGAACTGACAGGGCCCTCGACGAGGTGGTGGATCACCTCGGCCTTGGCGCGGCCGCTCGCGATCAGCACGATGTGCCGCGCGCTCATGATGGTGGCCAGGCCCTGCGTCAGGCAGTGCCGCGGCACCGCCTCGACGTCGCCGTCGAAGAACCGCGCGTTGTCCGCGCGCGTCTGGTCGGTGAGTGTCTTGATCCGCGTCCGGGACGCGAGCGAGGAGCCGGGCTCGTTGAAACCCACGTGGCCGTCGGTGCCGATCCCGAGGATCTGCAGGTCGACGCCACCGGCCTCGGCGATCGCAGCCTCGTACCGCACGCACGCCGCGGCGATGTCATCGGCAAGCCCGTCCGGTCCCTGGACCGCGCCGGGGGCGAAGTCGACCCGCGAGGCGATCTCCTGCTCGATCACGTTCCGGTACCGCTCGGGGTGGTCGGCCGGCAGCCCCACGTACTCGTCGAGCAGGAACCCCCGGGCGTGCGCGAACGACACCCGACCGTCCCGGTGGCGCCGCGCGAGCTCGTCGTAGATGCCGAGCGGGCTCGACCCGGTCGCGAGACCGAGCACGGCGGCCGGCTTGGCGGCAAGCAGCGACTCGATCGCCCCCGCCGCGAGCGCAACCAGCTCCTCGGGTGCTGCGATCACAACCTCCATGTCACTGCCTCTCTGTTCGGACCGCTGCTCGTCGTTCGAGCCGGCCATACGTCTCGATGGCTTCGGTACCGCTCACGGCACCACGACCGTGCCTGCGCGCCGGACGCTCAGCACCCGGAGGTCGTCGTCGGTCAGCACGACGTCTGCGCGGCGACCCGCTTCGAGCGCTCCGATGCAGTCACCGCCGAGCACCGCGGCAGGGGTGGTCGCCGCGGCACGCACGGCGTCCACGAGCGGGACGCCGCCGGCGACGGTGGTCCGCACGACGTCGAGCAGGTGCGCGGTACCTCCCGCGATCGCCCCGCCGTGCGTCAGCCGGGCCACGCCGTCCGCGACCGTGACGTCCTGCGAGCCGAGCCGGTACGCGCCGTCGGGCATGCCGGCCGCCGCCATCGCGTCGGTCACCAGGGCGATGTTGTCGGCGCCGACGAGGCTGAAGATGCTCTGCACCAGCTCCGGGTCCACGTGCGTGCCGTCGCCGATGAGCTCGACGACCGCCTCGCCGCGGGCGGCTGCCGCGAGGAAGACCGGGATCGGGCCCGGGTCCCGGTGCGTCAGCGGGCGCATGCCGTTGAACAGGTGGGTCACGGTCACCCGGCCCGAGCGCCGACCGGGCGTGACAGCCAGCCGGGTGAGCGCTTCGGCAAGGGCGTCGGACGTCTGGCGCCAGCTCGCGTCGGTGTGCCCGAAGCTGGGCAGGGCGCCTGCGTCGATGAGCGCGTCGACGACCCCGGCGACCCCCACCAGCTCCGGGGCGATCGTCATCGTCACGAGGTGCCCGCGCGCCAGTGCCGCGAGCTCACGGGTGAGGTCCGCGTCGGGCGCCTGGATCAGCGCCGGGTCCTGCGCGCCGCAGCGCGCCGTCGACACGAACGGCCCCTCGAGGTGGATGCCAGCGATCTCCCCGCTGTCTGCGAGCGCGGCGAGCACCGCGACCCGCTGCCGCAACGTGTCTGGCGCGGCGGTGACCAGGGAGGCGACCAGCGTGGTCGTCCCGTGGGCCAGGTGCTCGCGCACCGCGACGAGCGCCTCCTGCGGCGTGGTCGCGTCCGGGTAGCTCGCGCCCCCGCCGCCGTGAGTGTGGAGGTCCACGAGGCCTGGGAGCACCGTGACCGGGTGCCGGGCCGGATCCGGGACGCCCGACCAGCCCGCTGCCGCGGCGTGCGAGGCGCCACCCACCCACGCGATCGTCTCGCCGCGGACGACGACGACGCCGTCGGCGATCACTGCCGTCGGGGTGACGACCCGGCCGCGGAGGATCACCGGTTGGGTGCGCTCGCTCATGCTCGCCTCTCAGCCGTTCTCGGTTGGGGTGAAGAGTGTCGGCGGCCCTCGACCACTTCAGCGAGCACGGTCAGGTCGACCGCCGTGTCGTCGGCGCCGGCCTCGACCAGGACGTGCGCGGGGTGGCTCGTCGTCACGCCGACCACGTGACCGACACCGGCCGCCCGCGCCGAGGCGATGCCGGCCGGGGCGTCCTCGAGCGCCACGAGCCCGCCCGCAGGCAGTCCGAGCAGCTCGGCACCGCGTCGGAACGGCTCAGCGTCGGGCTTGCCGTGCGCGCAGTCCTCGGCAGTGACCATGCCGATGCCACCGTCGACCACGTCGATGGACCGGAGCGCCGCCAGGGTCCACGCGCGGCCCGCCGAGGTCACGACGGACACCGGCAGACCAGTCGACAGGCATGCGGCGAGCAGGCGCGCGGCCCCGGCGACGGGCGCCGGCCGGACGTCCATGCCCCGCAGCACGTCGATGATGCTCCGCGTCAGGGCGAGCGGGTCCTCATCGCCCCAGGGCCCGTCCACGCTCGCGAACACCTCATGGGCGCGGCGCCCGGAGAACATGCGGACGACATCGTCCTCGACCACCCACCCGCGTGACGCGAAGTACACCCGGTAGGCGCTCTGGTGCGCCTCCTCGCTCCGCACGAGCGTGCCGTCGAGGTCGACGAGCAGACCGGCGCCCGGTCGAGCGAGCAGCGCGCCGACCTCGACGGTGCTCAGCTCCACTCGAACAACGGTTCCCCCGAGCGGACCTCCGCGCCCACGTCGACCAGCGGCGTGAGGCAGCCGGGCTTGCCCTCGAGCGCGACCACCGGGCAGATCGGCGACCGGCCGCCCGCCTCCACGGCGGACGGGTCCCAGCTCACGACGACGTCGCCGGCCTTGACCACGTCGCCCTCGCGGGCGTGCAGGGTGAAACCCGCGCCACCGAGCTGGACGGTGTCGAGGCCGAGGTGCACGAGGGCGGAGTGCTCGGCGTCGGCGGTGATGACGAACGCGTGCGGGTGCAGCTTGACGATGGTGCCGTCGACCGGGGCGATCGCCTCGACGACGCCGTCCCGGTTCGGGTCGATCGCCATGCCGGGGCCGACGAGCTCTGCACCGAAGACCGGGTCGGGCACGTCGGCCATCGCGCGCACGACACCGCCGATCGGTGCGAGGACGATGAGAGGTGCGGTCATCAGCGCAGGTCCTCGATGTCGGAGGCGAGCGTGTCGGCCTCAGGCCCGACGACGACCTGCACGGCGGTGCCGGACCGCATGACCCCGTAGGCGCCGGTCGCCTTGAGCGCCGCCTCGTCGACCAGCGACGGATCGACGACCTCGACCCGTAGCCGCGTGATGCACGGCTCGAGGTCGACGATGTTCGCGTCCCCGCCGAGGGCTGCGAGTATCTGCTCGGCCTTGCTCATGAGAATCTCCTTGCTGACCGACGGCGGCCCGATTGCCGCGCGTCACAACTGTTCACAGCAGCTCTTCGAGGTCTGTCGCGAGGGTGTCGACATTCGGCCCCATCACGACCTGGACGACGTGACCCGAGATCATCACGCCGTGGGCACCAGCTGCTCTGAGCGCCTTCACGTCGACGATCGTCGTGTCGTGGACCTCGGACCGGAGCCGGGTCGTGCACGGCTCGATCTCGATGATGTTGGCCACTCCGCCGAGTGCCGCCAGGATGTCTGCCGCCTGATCAGTCACACCACTCCGCCCCTCGTTCGTCCCGCGAGCTCCGTCGTCGCGGGTCCTGCCGTCAGGTCACCCGACGCGCGCCGGGGTGTCAGCGAGCGCTTGGGCGCTCGCAGCGGGACCCACAGCACGTACCGGTCGGCCCGGTAGGTCGACCGTGAGTACAGGCATGCGGTCTCGCCCGCGAAGGTCCGCCGTGCGAGGCGCAGCACCGCTCGGCCGGCCGGAACGCCCAAGAGCTCGGCGTCCTGCGCGTCGACCTCGGTCGCGGACACGGTGTCCTCTCCCCAGTCGGGCTCGAGCCCGCGCCGACGCAGCTCGCCGTAGATGCTGTCCGGCAGGACGTCGTCGAAGAAGCCGGGCACCAGCTGGCACGAGAGCCAGGACTGCTCGATCGCCATCGGCTCCCCGTCGGCGAGTCGAACCCGGTGCAGGTAGAACACCCGCTCGCCGGGCAGGATGTCGAGCGCGTCCGCGATGTCCGGTGTTGCCGCGACGACCTCCGCTGAGAGGACCTTGGACGACGGCTCCATGCCGCGCCGATGCATCTCCTCGCCGAACGACGCGAGGCGCACCTCGAGGTCGACCTTGCTCGGCGCGACGAACGTGCCCCGCCCCTGCTCGCGGTCGAGCAGCCCCTCGACGACGAGCGCGTCGACGGCCTGGCGCACCGTCATCCGCGACACGCCGAACTGCTCGCAGAGCAGACGCTCCGACGGGATGGTGTCGCCCACCAAGAGCTCGTGGGTGACGAGCGAGCGCAGGTAGTCCCGGACCCGCACGTACTTCAGAACCGAGCGACCCACCTTCGTCCTCTCGTCACGCGACTCGTGCCAACGGCCGAAGCATGCCGCCCTTGACACCACATGCACTATTCCATCATGGTTACGGCAACTGGTCCAGACATCTAGCACACTTGGTCGACACGAGATCCCGGATCTGGACGAGCGAGCGCCGGTGCCCACCGGCTCACGACACGCACACAATGAGGAGTGCACCAGCTATGACCGCCATCACCGCACCCGCGTCACGCGAGAAGCGCGGCATCCCCGGCCTCGCCCAGCTGCAACGCATCGGCCGCTCGCTCATGCTGCCGATCGCCTCGCTTCCCGCCGCCGCCCTGCTGCTGCGCCTCGGTCAGCCCGACATGCTCGGCAAGGACGGGCTCGCCGGCGCGTGGGGTAGCTGGCTCCTGCCTGTGGCCGACGCGCTCGGCGCCGCCGGCAACGCGCTGTTCGCCAACCTGCCCCTGCTCTTCGCCCTCGGCGTCGCGGTCGGGTACGCCCGCAAGTCCGACGGCTCGACGGGCCTCGCGGCGCTGATCGGGTACCTCGTGTTCAAGGGCGTCTCCGACGCGCTCTCCCCGTACGTGCTCGGCGTGGCCGCCAAGGGCGACAAGCAGGAGCTGATCAACTACGGCGTCCTCGGCGGCATCGTGATCGGCCTGGTCGCGGCCCTCCTCTTCCAGAAGTACTCGCGGATCAAGCTCCCGCCGTATCTGGCGTTCTTCGGCGGTCGCCGATTCGTGCCGATCGTCACTGCCGGGATGGCGATCGTCGTCGCCGTGATCGGCGCGCTCGTCTACAAGTGGTTCGACTCCGGTCTGACGTCCGTGGGCTCCTGGGTCACGGGCTCGACGATCATCGGCGCGTTCGTCTACGGCACCCTCAACCGGCTGCTCGTCCCGATCGGCCTGCACCACCTGCTCAACTCGCTGCCGTGGTTCCAGTTCGGCGCCTACACCGACGCCGGCGGCAAGGTGTGGAACGGCGACATCGCCCGGTTCCTGCACGGCGACCCGACCGCTGGCACCTTCATGACCGGCTTCTTCCCGATCATGATGTTCGCGCTGCCTGCCGCCGCCCTCGCCTTCGTGCACATGGCCAAGCCGGGCAAGCGCAAGGTCATCGCAGGCATCATGGGATCGGCGGCACTGGTCTCGTTCGTCACGGGCGTCACCGAGCCGCTCGAGTTCTCGTTCATGTTCCTCGCGTACCCCCTGTACGTGATCCACGCCGTCCTCACCGGGACGTCGCTCGCGCTCGTGAACTGGCTCGGCATCCACGACGGCTTCGGCTTCTCGGCCGGCGTGATCGACTACCTCCTCAACTTCCGGATCGCGACCCACCCGCTCTGGATCATCCCGATCGGGCTCGCCTACGGGGCCGTCTACTACTTCCTGTTCCGGTTCGTGATCACGCGGTGGAACCTGCGCACCCCCGGACGCGAGGACGACGACGCCACGGTCGACGCGAACAACGTCCTGGTCGACCAGCCGGACGACGACGCTGCCGCGGCCACGCTCCGTGCCACGCCGACAGTCGGCGGCACGCCCGCAGCCGGCGGCAGACCCGCGTGACGACAGGCCCGACCGGGGTGTCAGCCCCGGCCGGGCCTCGCCGCGCCTGACCACCCGCTGCACCTGACGACCCGAACCACGAGGATGCGATGACGACCGACGCCGAACCCCAGCAGCAGCTCACCGGAATCGGGGTCAGCCCCGGCCGGGCATCCGGCCCGGTCGTCGCGATGCCGGATCCCGTCGCGGAGCCGCCCGCGGGCGCGAGGCTCGCCCAGGGCGCCGACCTCGACCAGGCAGCCGAGCGCATCGCGACCGCCGCGCGAAGCGTGCAGGCCGATCTCGAGCAGGCAGCATCCCGTGCTAGCGGCGCTGCCCGAGAGGTGCTCGAGACCACGGCCATGATGGCCGCGGACCCGACCCTCGTCGCCGCGGCGCAGCGCCTCGTCCGCCAGACCCGGCTCGAACCCGCCCGCGCGGTCTGGCAGGCAGCCGCCGAGGTGATCGCGCAGCTGGCCGCACTCGGCGGGTACATGGCCGAGCGCACGCGTGACGTCGCCGACGTGCGTGACCGCATCGTGGCCGCGCTCACCGGCCAGGCACCCCCCGGCGTCCCGGACTCGGACCTCCCGTTCGTCCTCGTGGCAGCGGACCTGTCCCCCGCCGACACCGCGACGCTCGACCCTGCGCGAGTCGTCGCGCTCGTCACGCGGGAGGGCGGCCCGACGTCCCACACCGCGATCCTCGCGCGCGCTCTCGGCATCCCCGCGGTCGTCGGGGTCGCCGGCGCCACGGCGCTTCCCACGGGGACCGTCGTGCTCGTGGACGGGGTCGCCGGGACCGTCACCCTGGATCCCACCCCGGAGCAGGTCGCGCGGGCCGCCGCCCTCGCGGCGCGGGTGCGGACGTTCGACGGCGTCGGCCGCACGAGCGACGGGCACCGCGTCCCGCTGCTCGCCAACGTGGGCCGACCCGACGGTGCGCAGGACGCCGCCGACGCCGGGGCCGAGGGGGTCGGGCTGTTCCGCACCGAGTTCTGCTTCCTCGACCGGACCGACGCGCCGTCGGTCCCCGAGCAGGTCACGCAGTACCGGCAGGTGCTCGCGGCGTTCAGCGGCAGGAAGGTCGTCGTGCGCACGCTCGACGCCGGCGCGGACAAGCCGTTGCCCTTCCTCACGGCCGCCGACGAGCCCAACCCGGCGCTCGGCGTCCGCGGCTACCGCACGTCGTGGCGCAACCCCGAGGTCCTCGAGGACCAGCTCATCGCGATCGCGCAAGCGGCCGAGGCCGAGGCTGCCGAGGTCTGGGTGATGGCCCCGATGATCGCCACCGTCGGCGAGGCGACAGCCTTCGTCGAGCGCTGCCACGCGCACGGCCTCGCCACCGCCGGCGTCATGGTCGAGGTCCCGAGCGCAGCCCTGAGCTCCGGTCAGATCCTGAGGCATGCGGCGTTCGCGAGCATCGGCACCAACGACCTGACCCAGTACGCCATGGCGGCGGACCGCATGCTCGGCGAGCTCGCCCCGCTCTCGACCGCCTGGCAGCCGGCCGTGCTCCAGCTCGTGGCCGCGACGTGCCGTGGCGGGGCGTTGAACGACAGACCGGTCGGGGTGTGCGGTGAGGCCGCGGCCGACCCGGCGCTCGCCGTCGTGCTCGTCGGGCTCGGTGTCGCGAGCCTCTCGATGACCGCACGCGCCCTCCCTGACGTCGCCGCCGCGCTGGGCTCGGTCACCCTCGCCACGTGCCGGGAGCTGGCCGCACTCGCGGTCGACGCGGACTCGGCCGAGGGGGCACGTCAGGCAGTCCGATCACGACTCCCGGTCCTCGACGGGCTCGGGCTCTGACGCGCGTCGGACGTGCGTCGCGCCAAGTCCGTCATCGCTCAGCCGGTGTTCTCGAGGTACGCCGCGAGGGCGTCGAGCGACGGGCCGGCAGAGTCGTCGTCGCTGGCGAGAACGACCTCGTCGCCGCGCCGCGCGCCGAGGCTCATGACGGACAGGATGCTCGACGTGGGCGCCGGCGAGCCGTCCGCGGTGCGGATCGTGACCGCGGCCGGTACCCCCGCCGCGAGCTTGACGAACAGCGCGGCCGGGCGCGCGTGCAGCCCTTCCTCGATCGCGAGGATGACACGGCGTTCGAGCACGACGACCTCCGGAGTAGTGGACACCTGGTCTAGACCACTGTAGCAACCACCGGCCGTAGCGACGCGCACACATGTCAGCCGAGGACCTGGGGCGGTCGCAGCGTCGCGACGAGGGCTATCGTCAGCCGCCTGCCGCACGGATGGAGACACCACGGAGCATGGCCACGACGAACGGGACGCAGCCGCCTGCGTTGCAGGTTGCCGACAGCCACGACCTGATCCGCGTGGTCGGCGCGCGCGAGAACAACCTCAAGGACATCAGCATCGAGATCCCGAAGCGGCGGCTGACGGTGTTCACCGGCGTCTCCGGCTCGGGCAAGAGCTCGCTGGTGTTCGACACGATCGCCGCAGAGTCGCAGCGAATGATCAACGAGACCTACAGCGCGTTCGTGCAGGGGTTCATGCCGACGCTCGCACGGCCCGACGTCGACGTCCTCGACGGGCTGACCACCGCGATCATCGTCGACCAGGAGCGGATGGGCGCCAACGTCCGGTCAACGGTCGGCACCGCGACCGACGCCAACGCGATGCTGCGCATCCTGTTCAGCCGGCTGGGGCAGCCGCACATCGGCTCTCCGCAGGCGTTCTCGTTCAACGTCGCGTCGGCCACCGGAGGAGGTGCGATCTCCTTCCAGCGCGGCGGCCAGACCGTCAAGGAGCGGCGGACCTTCAGCATCACTGGCGGGATGTGCCCGCGCTGCGAGGGCCGAGGCTCCGTCAACGACATCGACCTGACCGCGCTGTACGACGACACCAAGTCCCTCAACGAGGGCGCGCTCACCGTCCCGGGCTACAGCATGGACGGCTGGTACGGGCGCATCTTCAGCGGCTGCGGCTTCTTCGACCCGGACAAGCCGATCCGCACCTTCACCCAGCGCGAGCTCCACGACCTGCTGCACAAGGAGCCGACCAAGATCAAGGTCGAGGGCATCAACCTGACCTACGAGGGGCTGATCCCGAAGCTCCAGAAGTCGATGCTCTCCAAGGACGTCGACTCGCTGCAGCCGCACGTCCGCGCCTTCGTGGAGCGCGCGGTGACCTTCACGACGTGTCCCGACTGCGACGGCACCAGGCTCTCCGAGTCGGCGCGGTCGTCGAAGATCGACGGGACCAGCATCGCCGACGCCTGCGCGATGCAGATCAGCGACCTCGCCGCGTGGGTGGGCGGGCGCGGGGAGCCGTCGCTCGCACCGCTGATCGACTCGCTCCGGCGCACCCTCGACTCGTTCGTGGAGATCGGGCTGGGCTACCTGTCGCTCGACCGGCCGTCGGGCACGCTGTCGGGTGGCGAGTCCCAGCGCGTCAAGATGATCCGGCACCTCGGCTCGTCGCTCACCGACGTCACCTACGTCTTCGACGAGCCGACGATCGGACTGCACCCCCACGACATCCAGCGGATGAACACCCTGCTGCTGCAGCTGCGGGACAAGGGCAACACCGTGCTCGTCGTCGAGCACAAGCCGGAGGCGATCATGATCGCCGACCACGTCGTCGACCTCGGACCCGGCGCCGGCGCCGCCGGTGGCGAGGTGGTCTTCGAGGGCACCGTCGACGGGTTGCGAGGCAGCGGCACGCTGACCGGACGACACCTGGGCGACCGTGCGTCCGTCAAGCCGTCCGTGCGGACGCCGTCGGGCAGGCTGGAGGTGCGCGGCGCGAGCACCCATAACCTCAAGGACGTCGGCGTCGACATCCCGCTCGGGGTCCTGGTCGTGCTGACCGGCGTGGCCGGGTCGGGAAAGAGCTCGCTGATCCAGGGCTCGGTGGCCGGCCGCGACGGCGTGGTGTCGGTCGACCAGAGCGCGATCAAGGGTTCGCGCCGCAGCAACCCGGCGACCTACACCGGGCTTCTCGAACCGATCCGCAAGGCCTTCGCGAAGGTCAACGGCGTGAAGCCCGCGTTGTTCAGCGCCAACTCCGAGGGCGCCTGCCCCAGCTGCAACGGCGCCGGCGTCATCTACACCGACCTCGCGATGATGGCCGGGGTCGTCACGGTCTGCGAGGTGTGCGAGGGGAAGCGGTTCGAGGCGTCCGTGCTCGACTACCACCTGGGCGGTCGCGACATCAGCGAAGTGCTTGCGATGTCAGTGACCGAGGCCGAGCAGTTCTTCGGCGCGGGCGAGGCCCGCACCCCGGCCGCTCACGCCATCCTCGATCGGCTCGCCGACGTCGGGCTCGGCTACCTCAGCCTCGGCCAACCGCTCACCACGTTGTCCGGCGGCGAGCGGCAGCGCCTCAAGCTCGCGACCCGGGTGGCCGAGAAGGGCGACGTCTACGTCCTCGACGAGCCGACCACCGGCCTCCACCTCGCCGACGTCGAGCAGCTCATCGCCATGCTCGACCGGCTCGTCGACTCCGGCCGGTCGGTCATCGTGATCGCACACCACCAGGCCGTCATGGCGCACGCCGACTGGATCATCGACCTCGGCCCTGGCGCCGGCCACGACGGCGGCCGCATCGTGTTCGAGGGCACACCCGCCGACCTCGTCGCCGCCCGATCCACCCTCACCGGCGAGCACCTCGCGGCCTACGTGGGCGCCTGACCGAGGCGTGGGCCGCCAGGTCAGCCGGCCCAGCTGCGGCTGGGGTGAGATCCTCGCTCATGGTTGGCCGTCCCGGATCTGACCGCAGGCGACCTCGACCCCGCTGCAGGATTGTTGACGGCAAGACCAGGAGGAATCACATGTCCCGTACACCGTCCGACATCGCCCGCGCGATCGCGCAGGTGGCACTCGGTGCCGCCCTGCTCGGGGCCGGCACCGCGCACCTGACCAACCGGCGCCGCGAGTTCCAAGCGCAGGTGCCCTCGTGGATCCCCGTCGACGCCGACGCGGTGGTGATCGGCTCAGGGGTGGTCGAGCTCGGCCTCGGGGCGGCCCTGCTCAGCATCTGGAGACACCCGGAGCGCCACCGCCTCGGACTGCTCGTCGCTGGCTTCTTCGTCGCCGTCTTCCCTGGCAACATCGCCCAGC
Organism: Cellulomonas sp.; assembly: GCA_043745755.1. Classification (GTDB taxonomy): domain Bacteria; phylum Actinomycetota; class Actinomycetes; order Actinomycetales; family Cellulomonadaceae; genus Cellulomonas_A. Next base: position 11,955 of record JAYTSH010000416.1, read on the forward strand.
TCGTCGAGCACCGCGACGCATTCGGGCTCGACACCGACCGCAGACGCGCGCTCCGGCTCCTGGGCCAGCCCGCGATCGTGGCGTGGGCGCTCGCGGCCACGCGACCAGCAGCTGGCCGCGCGCGCTGACCGCGCAGGCGGTCACGAGCCGCGCGGGCGCGGCGCCCTCGATGTCGGCCCGGCGTCAGCGACTGGACGGTCGAGGCGATCTCGTCGACCTCGGTGGTCGGGATCCCTGACTGCTCGTGCACTCGCATGCATTGCCTCCTTCGACGGCCCGGCGGACAGGCAGATCCGCACAGACGAGAACGGCCGGCCGCGAACGGCCGATGTGGTTGGCGGCACCAAGAGGGGGCCGGTCGCTAGGGTCGATTCATGCGCGCACCGGGGCGGGACATGCAGGACGTCGTCCTCGTTGAAGAATCGGACGCGCCCCTGGGTGCCGCTGGCGAGCTGACCGATTCCGAGGCGTCGTCGTCCTGGGAACCCTCCGGCCCCTCGCGCGCCGGGGCAGGCCTGACCTGGTTGCTGCGCACCCGCGCGACGTGGTCGCTCGTCGCCGTGGGGCTAGCGATCGTCGTCGCCACGACCGGCGCAGTCACCGCCCAGCAGGAGCGTGCGCGGATCGCGGCGCTCGCCGGCTTGCCCGGGATCCTGCGGCCCCTCGACGGCCCGGTGACCGAGCTGTGGCGCGTGGGTCCGGGCACGGGCACGATGTTCATCAATGGGCTGACCGGGCTCGGCGGCAGGGTGCTGCTGACCGAGAACTCCATGCAGGGCAAGACGGACGTCGTTGCGCTCGATGCCCGCACGGGCGAGGAGGCCTGGCGGGTGCAGGCCCGGCCGGCCCACGAGCCGGCGGCCGACGGCACAAGTGGCTACGGGGCCGGGGCCAACTGTGCTTTCCCTCGGTCGGAGGAAGCCCAGCCGGCCCCGGTCGTGGCGTGCGTCGTGACCGACGAGACCACCTCCGTCCCGGTCGACGGTGGCGGGCAGATGATCGTCGGGACCCGGGCTCACCTGCTCGTGATCGACGCGACCACGGGCGCTGTGGTGTCCGAGTCCCCGACCGACCCGACCACCTCAGTGGCGCTGCTCGGGCCGGACCTCATCACGGGCCAGTACGCCGCCGACGGTCGGGTCCGGGTGACCCGTTCCGGGGTGCGCCACGGGACTCTCGGGTGGACGTTCACCAGCCCCGACCCGGTGTCCAACGACGCCGCCGGGCAGCGCAACCTGTGGGTGTGGGCGAGCGAGGGCCTCATCGGCGTGAGCGCGTACGGCGGGACAGGCGGCGACGGCCGGCCCCTCGGGGGCGCGAGCTGGCTGCTTTTGCCCGACGGCGCCGTGGTGCGAAAGCAGGTCGCGGGGCCCGGGGACGGCTACACCAGCCTCGGGGTGCTGCGGGGTGGCTCGATGTTTGTGGAGTCGACCACGACGCCGACGGGTGCGTTCGCCTCGGTCTTGACCGACGCCGACACCGGCAGGGCCGTCACGGTTGAGGCGACCTCCACGGGCGCCAGGCCGGATGACGGCTCGCTCGGCGGCGCCATCCTCATGCAGTCCACGGACGGCGCGCTGCTCGCGTACGACCTCGCGAAGGAGCAGCAGCGCTGGACCAGCGCCGCGGCCGCGAACGGCGGCGGCGGCGGTGGCGGTGGCGGTGGCGGTCCGATGGTGCTCGACGGGAGGGTGGTCCGCTCGCGGTCCGACGGCTCCTCGGCGGTCGACATCACGTCGATCGACGGCCGCACCGGCGAGACCATCTGGTCGACGTCCGTGAAGTCGAACCAGGGCGGCTCGCTCCTCACGGACGGGCGGCTCGTCCTGGTCTCGCGGACCGAGCCCACCACTCGCGCAGGTGCGGTCATCACTGCCTACGACCTGGCCGACGGCCGCCAGCGCTGGGAGGTCCCGATCGGCGAGGAGCAGTGGCTCGTCGAGATCGACGGCCGGCTGTTCGGCGTGTCCGGCCCGAGCCTCGTCGCGTACGGCTGAGCGGACCAGCACGGTGCGCCAATCCGAGACCCGGGTGTGCCGAAGCCGGGTCTGCAAGCAGGGCGCTCAGCGCGTCCAGGCACAGCGCTGAGCGACAGCTAGCGACCGCTATGAGGCGTCGCGACCCGATCCCCGAACGTCGGCAAGGTGGGCGCTGACCGACAGCCAGGCGGCTGGAAGGTGTCGCCCTCGGCCTCATGAAGCTGCGTCGAGCGCTGCCGCGATTTGTTATAGTTGTATGCAAACAACTACTGTGATCTTGTGCTCTTCACGATCGACCCCTCAGCGCCTGAGCCGCTCTTCGAGCAGCTCGCAGTACAGGTGAGGTCCGCAGTCGCTCGAGGCGAGCTGACAGCTGGCACGAGGTTGCCGTCAGCAAGGGAGCTCGCTGGCTTGCTGGGCGTCAATCTGCACACGGTGCTGCGCGCCTACCAGGAGCTGCGCGACGAGGGCCTCCTTGAGCTTCGGCGCGGGCGCGGTGCGGTCGTCACCGCCCGCGCACAGCAGGACTACCTGCCGCTGCGTGAGGCGATCGACCACCTCGTGTCCGTCTCGCGTCGACTCGGACTGGCACCCGTGACCACCGCCGCACTGATCAAGGAAGCCCTGCGATGACCTCGTCCACCGGCTCGGCACCATCGCACGACCCGCGCTCACTCGTCCCGCATCGCGCGCTCACCACGCTCGTCACCCTCGGGGTCCCCGTGGTGGTCCTGCTCACGGGGATAGCGGTCGCCCTGTCGTGGCGTGATGTCCTGCCCGATCCGATCGCCATCCACTGGGGGGCCGACGGCGCGGACGGGTACGGCACCCTCGCAGGCCACCTCACAGCGCTGGTCGGGATCACGCTGGCGATGTCTGTGTTCATGTGGGCCGTGGGCTACTTCGCTGGACGCGATGCCATGACCCGGCGTCTGGCCGGTGGGACAGCCGCGGGGTTCGCCGTGTTCATGACCGGGTTGCTGGTCGGTTCGCTCGCCCCTCAACGCGGTCTGCCCGATGCTGCCCAGGCCGGCCCCATCGGCGCGGTCCTCGCTGGTTCGTTCGCCCTGGCCAGCCTCACCGGCGGGCTGATCGCGTGGCTGACGCCCGCCGATCTGTCCGAGCCAGCGACCAGCCCGATCCCCGCCGACGCACCCAGGATTCACCTGCCCGAGGCAGGGCAGGCAGCCTGGGTCCGCGACGCCACCGTGGGCCCGGCGCGCTGGTTGCTGGTTCCCGTCGGGGCGGTCATGGCCGCAATCGTCGTGCTCAGCCGCCAGTGGGAGGTCGTTGTCATCGTGGCGTTGGTCCTCTCGCTGCTGTTCGTGATCCTCGCCCGATGGTCAGTCACCGTGGACCGAACCGGACTGACAGTTCGCCCGCTGATCCGCCACCCTCGAATCCAGGTGCCCCTGAGCGAGATCATCTCTGCCGAGGTCGTCACGGTTCGGCCCATCGCCGAGTTCGGTGGCTGGGGCCTGCGAACCGGCGCTGCCGGGCGCACCGGCGTCATCCTTCGGTCCGGCCCCGCACTGCAGGTCACACGCACCGGCGGGCGCACCTTCGTCGTGACGGTCGACGGCGTCCCTACCGGCGCCGCACTGCTGAACACCCTGGCCGCGCGCGCACGAACGCCCCACTGACCTCAACGCCAAGCCCGACACAGCCGCGGGTGGGCCGAAGACCGACAGGCCGTCCTGGTGCGAGGACGACGTAGTTTCGTCGCTTCCATGAGCGGCTGATCGCTCGGCGCTCGCGACGTCGTGCGACTGGGCGTTGCCGCTTCCCGTCAAGGAGCACCCGGAGCCGAGATGGATTGCCACCATGAGCCTGCCGGCGGTGCTCGGCCCGATCCTCGGGCCCGCGCTCGGCGGCCTCATCCTGACCTTCGCCAGCTGGCGCTGGATGTTCTTTGTGAACGTGCCCTTCTGCGTCGTCGGGCCCGTGCTCGCGGTGCGGATGCCGCCCGCAGACAGGCCCGACCAGCGCGCGCGCCTCGATCTGGTGGGACTGGCCCTGCTCGGGCGCGTCATCGGTTGGGCCGCCCACCGGGCCGGAGCGACGACGTGTTCAGGATCGATCGCGCCACCGTGGCGTTGGCCGTCACGATCTTGGACGGGCCAGGAGCTACGGAGTCGTTGTCACGGTCGAGCATCCGCCCGGCCCGTTCTACACTTCAGACGCGGCAGGACCATGCGGATGGCATGCCGCTGTGCCGGCAGCGGCATGACTCGGGATGTCACGCGCGATCGGTGTCCGGCCAGACTCGGTCGCCGTGTCCGGCGGGACGCTCCAGGTCCTCCGACGATCGAGCAGGGCCACGACCGTGCCCCCGCGGTGGTTCACCGAGACGCCCGAAGGCGTGTCACCATCGGCGTGAGCACGGGCCAGCGGTCGGCGCAGGCCGGACGCTGCGCGGTGACTTGGTGCCCGATCTCGGCGCCCTGGCCCGGGTTGCCTGCGACACGGGGCGCGGGGTCCGACGCCCGACCGGTCCCGGGCGGACGCGGCACGGCGCGCTGCGCCGCAGTCGCGGTGGGGATGCAAAGAAGGAGGAGATGTGGCACGACCAAGCCAACGCCGGTCCGGTGGCGCGCGCACGGATCTCGGCGCCCAGCGGCGCCGCGCTCCGCGTCCCGCCGAGCAGGGGATCATCCCGGTGCTCGCCGAGGTCGCCCGCGAGGTCGACAGCGCCGTGCAGCGACCCCCGACCCGCCCGGCGGTGCGCACGAAGTTCCAGGTCGTGGCGCTGCTCATGCGAGAGGAGCGAGCCCGGGTGATGGCCGACGGCGGCCCGACCGAGCCGCGCCGCGCCAAGCAGCTCAAGCAGCTCGACGAGGTAGCGATGCTGCTGGCCAGGACCGCTGCCCGGGACACCTCGCTGCTCGAGCTGCTCGCCGAGGATGCCCGGGTCTCCGACGCGGCGCGCGCCTTCAAGGTGACGGTGATGCGCGCCGGCGGGCTGGAGCCACCCGAGGAGCCCGCGCCCGCCGCGCCGGCCGCACCGGTGCCCGGCGCCGAGATTCAGGTCGTACCCCGGTCAGTGATCTCGCGCCAGCTCGCGAACCCGTTCCTGGCTCCGGACTTCGAGGCCGCAGCCGAGCGGATCGCAACGCGGGCCCGCCGACTGGCCGGCTGGGAGCTGCTCGAACCGCTCTTCAGGTCATTCGAGCAGGCCGCAACCGGCGCACCCGCCTGCATGCCGCTGCCCGAGGCCCGCTCGGTGTCCACTCCCCCCGGCCGGGAGCTGATGCCGCACCAGGCCCAGGTCGTCACGGCTACGGCCGGCGGCCATCGCACGTTCCTGCTCGCCGACGAGCCCGGGCTCGGCAAGACTGCCCAGGCGCTGCTCGCAGCTCGGGCGGCCGACGCCTACCCGCTGCTGGTCGTGGTGCCCAACGTGGTGAAGACGAACTGGGCGAACGAGGTTCGCCTCTGGACGCCGTCGCGCCGGTCCACGGTGGTCCATGGCGACGGTGACCAGGTCGACGGGTTCGCGGACATCGTGATCGTGAACTATGAGCTTCTGGACCGGCACGTCGGCTGGCTCGGCAACCTCGGCTTCCGCGGCATGGTCGTCGACGAGGCGCACTTCATCAAGAACAAGGCCTCGCAGCGCTCCCAGCACGTCCTTGCGCTCTCGGAGCGGATCCGCGCCCGCTCCGCCCGGCCGCTGCTGATGGCGCTCACCGGCACCCCGCTGATCAACGACATCGAGGACTTCCGAGCGATCTGGCAGTTCCTCGGCTGGATCGACGACACGGTGCCGCTCGGCGCGTTGGCCACCGCCCTCGAGAAGACCGGTCTCACCCCGGCCGACCCGGGGTTCTACGCCGCCGCGCGGGCCAGCGTGATCAACATGGGCATCGTGCGTCGCCGCAAGGTCGACGTGGTCGCCGACATCCCCGCACGCCGGGTGGCGGACCTGCCGGTCGAGCTCGACGGCGCGGCCGGCCGCTCGATCCGCGCCGCCGAGGCCGCGCTCGCCCGTCGGCTGGTTGCCCGCTACCGGTCCGCCGTGGAAGTGCGTACCGGCGGCTCCGTCGTCGACGGGATCGACCACGAGCTCGCTCGCCGGGTGGCGGCCGCGGAGCTCAAGGCGTCGAGCTCGCAAGCCGGTGGCGAGAACGTGTTCACGATGGTCCGCCGGATCGGCCAGGCCAAAGCCGGGCTGGCCGCCGACTACGCTGCGCAGCTCGCGCGCAACGTCGGCAAAGTGGTGTTCTTCGCCAAGCACGTCGACGTGATGGATCAGGCCGAGCAGACCTTCGCCGACCGCGGCATCCGCTACGCCTCGATCCGAGGCGACCAGACGCCCAAAGTGCGTGAGAAGAACATCGCCGCGTTCGTCAACGACCCCGACGTGTCGATCGCGGTGTGCTCCCTGATGGCCGCGGGCGTGGGGCTGAACCTTCAGGTCGCCTCCAACCTGGTGCTGGCGGAGCTGTCCTGGACCCACGCCGAGCAGACCCAGGCCATCGACCGGATCCACCGGATCGGCCAGACCGAGCCCGTCACCGCGTGGCGGATCATCGCCGCGCAAACCATCGACTCCAAGATCGCCAAGCTGATCGACAGCAAGTCGGGGCTGGCAGCTCGGGCGCTGGACGGAGCGCCGGACGAGGACATCTCATCGTCCGCGACTGTGCAGCTCGAAGCCCTGCTCGGGCTGCTCACCGACGCGCTCGCCGCCGAGGGCATGGGCTGAGCCACCGCGATCGCCCGACCCAGACGCGTCACCGCCCTTGCGCTGCTCGGCGTCCCCGCGGAGGTGCTCACGACCTGCCCGACCTTCCCCCTTGCAAAGCTCGCCCGCTACACCGGAACTGCACCGATCCCGATCTACTCCTCCGACAAGGAGCGCTTCCGACTGCACCGAGGCGGCAACCGGCGACTCAACAGCGTG
>JAYTSH010000417.1:0-1703 GCA_043745755.1 Cellulomonas sp.
CTGAGCCGCTGGATCTCGCCGAACGTGTACGTGCGCTGCTCGCCGTCGTCGTTGCACCAGCGCAGCGCGCGACGGTCCGGGGTCAGGGCGCCGAGCCGGTCGACGACGTCGTAGCCGAAGTTGAAGCCGGGCGGGCAGTGCAGCGCGAACGACCGGGGGTTGCCGGCCTCGTCAAGGTCCTCGGTGAGGTACTGCGCGTGCAGATCAGACATGCTCACTCGTCCTTCTCCGTCCGCTCGCCCGCCACGGGGCAGACCGGGCGCCGGATGTGGACGCTACTCGCTCGCTCGCACCGAACCACAGGACTGTCGTCACGTCTCGTGGGTCACGCCTCGCTGGAGACCGAGGCCGCGCGGACGGGCAGGTGGAGCGCGGCGCGCAGACCGCCCAGCGCCGCCTGGGCCAGTGTCACGTCGCCGCCCTGCTCCCGCGCGACCTCCCGCGCGATCGCCAGGCCGAGCCCGCTGCCTCCGGCGTCACGTTCCCGCGCCTCGTCCAGCCGGACGAAGCGCTCGAACACCCGCTCGCGGTCCGACGCGGGCACGCCCCGGCCGTCGTCCTCGACCGTCACGGAACCGTCGTCGACGGTGACCCGGACGCGGGTCGACGCGTGCCGCAGCGCGTTGTCGACGAGGTTGCGCACGACCCGGCCGATCGCGGCCGCGTCGCCGAGCGCGTGCCCTGAGCCCACCACCACGACGTCGATCCGATCGACCTTGCGCGCTGCCCCGACCGCGTCGTGCGCCAGGCGTCCGAGGTCGATCGCGGCGCGCTCGACCGGCGCCGAACCTACTCGAGCGAGCAGCAGCAGGTCGTCGACGAGCGCCTGCATGCGCAGGACCTCACCGTCGAGGTCGGCAGCGAGCTCCGCGGTGCTGTACGCGTCGGGGTGGGCCCGGGCGACGTCGATGCTCGCGCGCACGGCGGCGAGCGGCGACCGCAGCTCGTGCGCCGCGTCGGCCGTGAACGTGCGCTGGCGGGCGGCAGAACCATCGAGCCTGTCGAGCATCTCGTTCAGCGTCCGGGCCAGTGCGCCGAGCTCGTCGTCCGCGTCGCGGACCGGGAGCGACCCGGACCCGCCCGAGCGTGCCACCTGGGCCGCGGCCCGGCGCATCTGCTCGACGGGCAGGAGCGCTCGACCGAGCACCACCCAGATCACCCATGCGAGCAGGGCTGTCAGCAGCGGGACGACCACCACGAGCGAGACGCTGAGGGCACCCAGAAGTCCCCGGACCTCGGCGAGCGGCACGGTCGCCACGACGGTGACCGGGGCGCCGCGGTACGTGGTCGCCCGGACGGCGACCCGTGCCTCGTCGTCGTAGGTCGTGGCGGCAGTGGTGACGAGCACGTCGCCGCCGGCCGTCGACCGCAGCGCCGCCAGGTCGTTCGGCACCAGGACAGGCAGGGTGCGGCTCGCGTTGGGTGACGACGCGATGACCAGGCCGGACGCGTCGAGCAGCTGGGCGATCTCTCGCGGTTCGGCCACGGGAAGGGCCCGGGGCAGGCGGTCGTCGGCCGCCAGCGCAGCGATCGTCCCGGCCCGGTCCCGGGCGATGCCGTCGAGGGCAGCCACCCGGCTGCGGGACAGGACGGTCGTGAGCGCGACGGCACCCACGGCGAGGGTCACGCACAGCAGGACCGCGGTCAGCACGGTCAGCCGCAGCCGCAGCGACCAGCCGCGCCACGCCCAGCCGTGCGGCCGT
>JAYTSH010000418.1:0-3118 GCA_043745755.1 Cellulomonas sp.
GGGCAGCGCGCACGTCGCGGGCTTCGACGTCGTCAAGAACCCCGAGAAGGTCCGGCAGCGGATCGGTCTGACCGGGCAGTTCGCCTCGGTCGACGAGGAGCTCACAGGCCGGCAGAACCTCGTGCTCATCGGCGCGCTGCTCGACCGCTCCCGCTCGGCAGCCCGTGCGCGGGCCGCCGAGCTGCTCGAGTGGTTCGACCTGTCCGAGGCTGCCGACCGACCGGCCAAGACGTTCTCGGGTGGGATGCGCCGACGCCTCGACCTCGCAGCGAGCCTCGTTGGGCACCCCGAGATCATCTTCCTCGACGAGCCGACGAGCCGACGACCGGGCTCGACCCGGCAAAGCACGAGGGCATGTGGGACGTCGTCCGGTCGCTCGTCACCGAGGGCGCGACAGTGCTCCTCACGACGCAGTACCTCGAGGAGGCTGACGCGCTCGCGGACGAGATCACGGTGATCGACCACGGCCGCGTCATCGCGCACGACACCCCCGAAGGGCTCAAGCGCATCGTCGGCGGCCAGGCGCTCGAGGTGCGACCCACGGACCCGGCGCCCTCGCCGCCACGGTCGAGCGCCTCACGTCCGCGGGGATCGGCGTGACCGAGCTCGCGCTGCACCTGCCGAGCCTCGACGACGTCTTCTTCAGCCTCACGGGCCGTCCGCAGTCCGACGACGACGCGTCCGCCACCCCGACCACGAAGGAGGCCGCGTGATGTCCACCGTCACCCGCGAACCCGCGTCCGTCCCTGCCCACCAGCTGCCGACCGTCCCGATGCAGGAGCACGCTCTGGGTGCATCACCGCGCCCTTTCCCGCTCGTCCGGCACTCGCTCTCGCTCGCCAAGCGGAGCCTGATCAAGACGTGGCGCACGCCCGAGGCCCTCATCGACGTCACGCTGCAGCCGGCGATCTTCCTCGTGATCTTCGTCTACATCTTCGGCGGTGCCGTGGCCGGCTCGACGCACGACTACCTGCAGTTCCTGCTCCCCGGGATCCTGGGCCAGACGATCGCCCAGGCGGCGATCATGATCGGCGTCAACCTCAACACCGACCTGGAGAAGGGGATCTTCGACCGGTTCCGGTCGCTGCCGATCCCGCGGTCCGCACCGCTCGTCGGGGCTGTGCTCGGTGACGTCGTGCGCTACGTCATCGTGACGATGTCGACGCTCCTCGTGGGGTACGCGATGGGCTTCCGCCTCCAGGGCGGCGTCCTGGGCATGCGTGCGGGATGCCTGCTCGCCGTGGCCTTCGCGCTCAGCGTGAGCTGGGTGTCGGTCTACGTCGGGATGAAGGCGCGCACGTCGGGCGCCGTCCCGGGGATCATGATCCTGGTGGTCTTCGTGCCGCTCGCGATGCGTGCCTACCGTCGCAGGGTCTAGGTGCCCGACGGCGCCGAGGCGACCGCGGGGTCCGCACCGCTCAGCAGAGTGGTGAGCCGCGCGGTCGCCTCGGCGCTCGTCAGCGCGTCGGGCAGCGCGCGGGCCAGCAGGAGGTTGCCCTCGCGCACCGCGCCCGGCCGCCCCGAGCGGATCCGCATCAGCGCGGCGGCGGCCTGGTAGAGGACTCGAGCGTGGGGGGAGCCGGAACCAGTCTCGGAGGCCAGGGTGACCGCCTGGTCGGCCCGCGCGATGGCCTCGTCCCAGCGTCCGGACACGGCGTCCAGGGCGGCAAGACCGCTCAACGCCTGCGCGCGCGTGCTCACGTCGTGCGCGCCGGAGATGACGACCTCCTCGAGGGCAGGGCGGGCGTCGAAGTCGCCGCGGACGGCGGCTTTGACGACCCGCGCGACGGCGATCGACCGTGCGTCCTGAGCGGCCCCGACCAGCTCGAAGTTCTCCTGCGCGACGATGAGCCAGCGGTCAGGGCCGGTGCCGCCCGGCCCGCTCTCCCACAGCCCCAGCCCCCGCGCGGCGATGGCCATGACCCAACGGTTGCCCGTCAGCTCGAACTGGTCGAACGCCGCGCGGGCATCCTCAAGAGATCGGGCGACGTCGCCCAGGTTCTCGTGGGCGCCCGACCGCAGGAGGTGTCCGAGGCCACGCAGGCGCGGATCGGGGCCTTCGACCAGTGCTGCCGTCGCCGGCAGGAGTGCCGAGACGTCGAGCGTGACCGCCGCTTCTAGGGTGACGTGCAACGCGAGCAGCAGCGACCGGACACCGGCCGACAGACGGTCGGAGTCCTCGGCGAGGACCCGTACCGCGGTCCGCCGGCCGAGCACGAGCGTCCGGAGGTCGTCCCCGATGCCTCCGCTCAGCACCGCGACGAGCGGCTCGTCGGGCGGGGTCCGCAGCGCGAGCGCACGCAGGTCGTCGAGCGCGTCGACCTCACCCGTCGAGAGCGCGGCCTCGGTGCGCAGCGCGACGACGTCGGCGAGCAGCCGGACGGTCGGCGCCGCGACGTGGCCGTCCGAGAGGGACGGCGTCGTGGGGGTGCTCGCCCAGGGCGAGGCGGCGGCGGCCGGGTCGTCGAAGAGTGCCCGTGCCTGCCGCGCGGCGTCGAGGGCTGTGCTCGGGGAGCCCGCACCGAGGTCGCGTCGTCCGCGCGCGAGCAGCGCCTTGGCCTCGAGGACGTCGACCGTGAGACCGTCGAGCGGGAGGCGGTAGCAGTCGGTCGTCGTGACGACCGCGAGCCCGGTGCGGCGCACGCGCGCGACGAGGGCCTGCAGCGCACCGACCTCGTCGTCGGGTGGAGAGCCGTGCCACACCGACTCCACGAGCGACGCGAGCGCGATGGCCCGGACGCGCGTCGACGAGGGCGCGCACGAGGTCCGAGAGTCGTTGCCCGCGCACGGCCCTGTCATCCACCGCGAGAGCCCCCAGGACCGTGATCTGCACCCGCCCAGCATCGCGTACGTGCGCCGGGTGCGGATCTGACGCGGCGCGCCGGGGCGTCGGTCGGGCGACGCGCGGGACGAATCGGACCGGCCGGCCTGACAGGGCTGTGGAGGGTCTTGTGGACGGTGGTGTGAACCGCCTGTGGACGGCCGTGAAGGCCCAGGTCCGGGGGCTCTGTCAGTCCCTCGAGATACGCTCGGTTATCCACAGAGGGTGAAAAACAACACGCCTGTAACACTAGGAGTTGTGGTGAGGTGCATGTCCGACCACTAGGTGTAGTGTCGT
>JAYTSH010000419.1:0-2329 GCA_043745755.1 Cellulomonas sp.
CGGAGCGACCGTGGCGCAGGGCCGCCACCGCGACACCGCCGAGGCGCCCGCGCATCTTCTCGTAGAGGGCCAGGAGCTTGTCGTCGAGCGGCGCGGCCACCTCCGCCCGCTGCGCGCCTACGCGGTCCGCGTCGGCGTCGAGCTCGGCGAACGCTGCATCCCGCTCGGCGACGACCTCGTCGCGCTGCGCGACCAGGGCGTCGTTCGCTGTCGTCAGCTCGTTCAGCACGGACTCGTGGGCCTCGAGCCGCTCCATGACCTCGAGCTCGACCTCCTCGAGCTCGTCCTGACGCCGCGCGAGCGAGGCGAGCTCGCTCTGCAGCGCCTGCAGGTCCTTGGGGGTGCCGCTGCCCGAGTCGAGACGGGTCTGGTCGCGCGTGGCGCGGTTGCGGACCTGCTCGACGTCAGACTCTGCCTTCGCGACCCCGCGGCGCAGGTCGTTCGCGGCGGTCCTCGAGGTCACGAGGGCGGTCTCGAGATCGGCGAGCTGGCCGTCGAGCTCGATGAGTCGCGCGAGCGCAGGGACGTTCACGCGGCGGTGCGCGATCTGGCCGAGGCGCGTGTCGAGCCCCTGGACCTCCAGGAGCCGGCGCTGGGCCTCGGGGGGTGCTGTGGTCACAGGGGGTTTCCTTCCGACTGCATCTGAGGGCTCGGCACCCGCGCCGTCCACGGATCGGTGCGCTGCGTGCTGATCCGGGTCTCCACCGTAGTGCCGTCGGACGCGAGCGCCGACGTGAGGTCGGCGGCTGCGAGCCGTAGCCACGGCCACTCCGACGCGAAGTGTGCGACGTCCACGAGGTAGGGCGGGCTCGGCTGACCGGGCGCCGCGTCGAACTCGGCACGCTCGCGCAGCTCGGACGCGGGGTGATGGCGCAGGTCGGCCGTGAGGTACGCGTCGACCCGCGCCGCTCGGACCACGTCGAAGAGCGAGTCGCCCGACCCTCCGACGACCGCGACGCGCGTCACCCGGGCGTCGGGGTCCCCAGCGAACCGCACGCCCTGGGCGGTCGCGGGCAGCGCCGCGGCGACCCGCTCGGCGAACCGGAGCAGCGTCGTGGGCTCCGCGAGCCGGCCCACGCGCCCGGTCCCGGTCGGGCCGTCCCAGCGCGCGAGCTCCAGCACGTCGAACGCCGGCTCCTCGTAGGGGTGCGCCGACCGCATCGCAGCGACGACGGCGGAGCGCAGACGCCGGGGGGCGACCATCTCGACCCGGGCCTCGACGACCGTGGCGATCTCGCCGGCTCGCCCCACGGCCGGTCGGGCGGCCGCCGACGGGGTGAAGGTGCCCTCGCCCGTCGCGGTCCAGGCGCAGCGCGTGTACGCACCGATCGCCCCGGCCCCCGCGAGCGCCAGCGCGTCGACCAGGCGGCCCGCGTCCGCGACCGGCACGAACACGACGTGCTTGTCGAGGGCGTCGGCCGCGATCGGCTCGAGCGGCTCCAGGTCGACGAGGCCGACTGCGGCAGCGAGCGCCTCGGCGACACCGTGGGGTGCGGCGTCGGCGTTCGTGTGCGCGGCGTACAGACCGATCCCGGACTGGATGAGGCGATGCAGCAGGGCGCCCTTGAACGTGGTCGCTGCGACCGAGTGGACCCCTCGTAGCAGCAGGGGGTGGTGGGTCACGACGAGGTCCGCTCCCCACGCGACTGCCTCGTCGATGACGGCGTCGACCGGGTCCACCGCGAAGAGCACGCGACGCACGGGCTGCGCCGGGTCGCCCGTGACGAGCCCCACGGCGTCCCACGACTCGGCTGTCCCGGGCGGGTAGAGCCGGTCGAGCACACCGACGACCTCGGCGAGCGTGGGGGCTGCTGTCCAGTGGTCCGTCACGGCGTGAACGCTACCGCCGGTCTACGGCAGGAGCATCGACTTGATCGCGCGCCGCTCGTCCATGGCCTTGTACGCCTCGGAGACGTCGTGCAGCGGCACGACCAGGTCGAAGACGAGACCGGGCTCGATCGCGCCCGACCACACGTCGGTCATGAGCTCGGCGATGTACGCGCGCACCGACGCGACCCCACCGAGGACTCCGACGTTCGTCGAGAACATCTGCTGAACGGGCAGCTCGGGGCCGCCGGCCGGCACGCCGACGTACCCGACCCGCCCGCCTGGACGCGCCGAGTCGAGCGCCTGCTGCATCGACTCCTTCGTGCCGACGCACTCGAGTGCAGCGTCCGCGCCGACCCCGTCGAGCAGGTCCATGACGCGCGCCACCCCCTCGGCGCCGCGCTCCGCGACGATGTCGGTCGCGCCGAACCGCACCGCGAGGTCCTGGCGGGTCGCGTGCCTCGACATCGCGATGATCCGCTCGGCGCCCAGACGCCGCGCC
>JAYTSH010000420.1:0-15803 GCA_043745755.1 Cellulomonas sp.
GTTCGCCGACCTCGCGGCTCGGCTCGCGTACCCGAACGAGCGGCGGCTCGCCGAGGCGGCACACCTGGTGCTCGCCAGCGGGGCATGAGTCCGTCGCGCTTCGCCCCCCTGATGCCCCTCCGGTGGCGGGCAACGCTGTGCGTGCTGACGCTCGTGGCACTCGGCGTGGGCGGGGCAGCTGGCGGACCGTTCGAGCCCGCCTCGGCGTGGGCGGCAACGGCCCCCGCAACACCCGCCGCCAGCGGCGTGCTCGTCCGGGTCACAGCCGTCACGCCGCAGGTCCTGCGCCCCAGCCAGGACCTCGTCGTGACGGCGACAGTCCGCAACGACACCGCGACCGCGCTCACGAGCCCGCGCGCCACACTGCGCATCAGCCGGTTCAGGCTCTCGTCGAGCACGCAGCTGGAGGCGTGGGCGGGCTCCGCGGTCATGGCGGACGCCGGCAAGGCGGTCGGCTCCGTGGACATTCCCGGGCCCCTCGCTCCGGGCGCGAGCACCCAGGTGAGCGTGCCGGTTCCCGCATCGGCGTTCGCTCTCCTCGCCACCCCGGATGCATGGGGGCCTCGCGGGCTCGCACTCGAGCTCACGGACGTCGGTCGGCGGCTCGGTCTCGACCGCACCTTCCTGCTGTGGCTGCCTGACGAGACGGCGCCCACACCGTCACCGCTCAGCGTGCTCGTCCCCGTGGTCGGCCTGGCGTCCACGACGGCTGTGACCGCGACCGCGGCACCAACCTCCTCGTCGGCGCCGAGTCCCGCGCCGACGGCGACGCCGAGCACCGCCTCCGCCCCAGCCGCTCTCGAGCTCGACGCGCTGACCGGCCCGACCGGCCGCCTGCGAGCACTGATCGACGCCACGGGCCACCACGCCGAGGTCTCGTGGGCCGTCGACCCGTCGCTGGTCGAGGCCGCGGCGGCCGGCGGGTCGAGCTCGACGACGTGGCTCGCCGATCTGACCCAGCGCTCCGCCCGGCGGGACGTGCTCGCGCTGCCCTGGGGTGACCCGGACCTGGCCGCGATCGCGCACGCCGACCGGCCCGACCTGCTCACGCTCGCCCGCGACGCGTCCGCGGGCTCCGCGGCGAAGGTGTTCGGCGGGATCCCGCAGACCCAGCTGGTGTGGGCCGCCGACGACATCCCCGATGCGACCACGGCCACGCTCGCGGTGCGGTCCGGGGCCCGCGCCCTCGTCGTCGGCCCGCAGGCCCTCGCCCCGGAGGACAAGGCGACGCCGAAGAGAGCGGGCGCCGTCGCGGTCCGGACCGATGCCGGCTCGCTCACCGCCCTGGTCCCCGACGCCGCGCTGACGGCCGCCCTGACGGACGCGGAGACCGTGGACCCCGGCGCAACACCCGCGACCGCGGCCCAGCGGATCCTCGCGGAGACGGCCGTCGCGGCGCACGAGAAGGCCTCGGCCGGGCAGCACCTGCTGGCTGCCCTGCCCCGAGACTGGTACCCCGACGTGCCGATCGTGCAGGCGCAGCTCGACGCGCTCGCCACGGCCCCCTGGGTCGACCTCACCTCGGTGACCGGACTCATCGGCCGCACCGGCGACAGCTCGGCCCGCGCCCCGCTGCCGACCAGCACGCACAGCCCTCAGGAGCTGTCCCCCGCGCACGTCGTCGCGCTCGGTGACGCCAGGGCATCGGTCGCGGCCTTCGCGACGATCCTCCCTGTGCCCGACACCCTGCTCGCCGGTCTCGACCGTGAGATCCTCGGTCCGCTCTCGGTGGCGTGGCGCGGCGCCCCGTTGGAGCGAGGCGCCCTGGTCGACACCGTGCTGACGGACGCCAGCTCGCGGCGCACCGGCCTGTCGGTCCTGGTCAGCCCCAAGTTCAACGTCATCTCGAGCGCGACGCAGATCCGCCTCACGGTCCACAACGCGCTCCCGCAGGCCGCGACCGTCCGCGTCGACCTGCGCCCGCGCAAGGCGTGCCTGACTGTGACCGACGGACCCACACCGGCGACCATTGCCGCCGAGAGCGACGCGATCGTCTCGGTCGACGTGCAGGCCAACGCGAACTGCGACGTCGACGTCGACGTGTACCTGCTGGCCCCGGACGGCACCGTCGTCGCGTCGCCGGCCAAGTTCAGTGCGCGGCTCGCACCCACGACCGAGAACGTCGGGACCCTGGTCGTCGGCGCGTTGCTCGCCCTCGGGCTCGTGGTCGGGATCGTCCGCACCGTACGTCGCGGGCAGACGGCCAACCGTGGCTCGCGGGTGTCAGCACTCGGCGCGGCCGCTCCGGCTGAGGAGGACACCCCGTGACCGAGCCGATCGACCCGGTCGTCGACCCCGGGGCCGAGCCGCCAGCCAGCTCGACCGCCGGCCTCGGGCGCTCGACCGCGCTCATGGCGTCGGGGACTGCCGTCTCCCGCGTGCTCGGCGTCCTTCGCACGATGATGGTCGCCTGGGCCATCGGCCTCGAGTTCAACGCTGCGAACACGTTCGCAGCCGCGAACAAGCTGCCCAACATCCTGTACGCAATCGTCGCTGGCGGCGTTCTCAATGCGGTCCTCGTCCCGCAGGTCGTCCGTGCGTACCGGCGCGCCGACGGTGAGGAGTACGTGAACCGGCTGCTGACTCTCGGATTCGCGGTTCTGCTCGGCCTGACTGTGGTCCTGACCGCCGCAGCACCTGCCCTGATCCGCCTGTATGCCACCTTCACCCCCGCGGTGACGGCCCTCGCGGTGCTGTTCGCCTACTGGTGCATCCCTCAGATGCTCTTCTACGGGCTCTACTCGTTGCTCGGCCAGGTGCTCGCCGCGCGCGGGAGCTTCGGGCCGTACATGTGGTCGCCTGTCATCAACAACCTCGTGTCCATGGCGGGGCTGGCGGTCTTCATCATGGTCAACGGCCAGTACAAAGGTCAGGCGGCGTTGATCGACGACCCGACGTGGTGGGGTGGGTCGAAGATCGCCCTCCTCGCCGGGACGTTCACGCTCGGCGTCGTCGTCCAGGCCGTCGTCCTGCTCATCCCGCTGTACCGCAGCGGCTTTCGCTACCGGCCACTCTGGGGCTTCCGCGGTGTGGGACTGCGGCCGGCCGGGCGGGTCGCGTACTGGACGTTCGTGGGGCTGGTCCTCGCCCAGCTGGGCTTCTGGGTCGTCAGCAAGGTGACGACGGCAAGCGCGAGCAACAACCTCTACGACCAGGCATTCCTGATCTTCATGCTCCCGCACTCCATCGTGACCGTGTCGCTCATGACGGCGCTCTTCACCCGGCTCTCCGAGCGCGCGGCGGCCGATGACGTCGATGCCGTGCGCTCCGACCTGTCACTTGGCCTGCGCACGGTCGGCCTCTTCACGATCCTGGCGACCGCACTCTTCTCTCTCCTCGCGTTCCCGCTCGGAAGGGTTCTGTTCTTCGACGCGCCCGCGAGCACGCTGGGCAAGCTCGCGCCCATCATCGTCGCGATGATGCTCGGCCTCGTCGCGTTCGGAGCCTGGTCGCTCGCCCAGCGGGTGTACTACGCGTACGAGGACGCTCGCTCCATGGTCCCGATCCAGGCCGTCATGGTGGTCGTCGTCGTCGGCGGGACGCTCCTTGCACGGCTGCTCCTCGCGTCCGAGTACTGGGCCGTCGGCGCCGCCGGAGCGATGACCGTGTCGTACTTCGTCGGAGCAGCCATGGCGCTCGTCGCGGTCAGCAGGCGCCTGCACGGCATCGACGCTCGCCGCGTGGTGCAGGTCCACGTCAAGGCCGTCGTCGCGGCCGTCGTCGCCACAGCACTTGCCGCATTCGTCCTGCGCCTGCTGGGCCCGGTGGACGGGTGGGCCGATGCGGTCGTCACGTGTGTCGTCAGCGGGGTCGTCATGACCGGCGCCTACCTCGCGCTGCTCGCCGCGATGCGCGTCCAGGAGCTGACGGTGCTGGTCCGGACGGTGGTCGGGCGCCTCGGCGGCGGGCGGGCCGCGCGACGCGGCTGACGGTCCGCGTCTAGCATGGGGTCTCGGCGCACAGCCGGAGTCATGGACCGCAGGAGGCCTGGTGGTGGACGTCGTCGGACGTGGCACGGTGCTCGCGGGACGGTATCGCGTACTCCAGCCGCTCGCGTCGGACCTCGAGGGCTCACCCGCCTGGCAGGCGACCGACCAGATCCTCGACCGTTCGGTCCGCGTGCGCATCCTCATCTCAGGCAAGGTCCCGCAGGCGCTCGACGCCGCCCGTCGCGCCGCGCTCGTCTCCGACCCGAGGCTCGTGCGCGTGCTCGACGTCGGCAGCCACGAGGGCGTCAGCTACGTCGTGACCGAGGAGGTCCGGGGCCCGTCGCTCGCCGACCTGCTCGCTCGCGGACCGCTGACGGGCGACCAGGCTCGCGCCATCGTCGGTGAGGTGGCTGCGGCCCTCGAGATCGCGCGCCGGCGCGGCGTGCACCACCTCGCGCTGCGTCCGTCGGTGGTGCACATCACGCCCGACGACCGGGTCCTGCTCACAGGCCTCGCCTTCGACGGCGCGCTGCTGGGCCAGGGGCTCGGCGACGCGCGCACGACGACCCGGGCCGACACCGTCGGTCTCGTCCGGCTCCTGTACGCCGCCCTGACAGGCCGGTGGCCCGTCGGCGCCCAAGACCTTGTCCCGACGACCGGCCTGGGCACTCTGCCGGCCGCGCCGCTTGCTGCCGACGGCCCGGTGCCGCCCGGCGACCTCGTCGCGGGTGTCCCGGCCGACCTCGACACGCTGTGCGTCGTGACGCTCGGCTCGAACGACGACGGACCCCACAGTCCCGCCGAGCTCGTCCGCGAGCTCGAGCCGTGGGGCGAGATCCGCTCGATCGGCCTGGCTGGACGAGCCGACTCGGGCCCGTCGGTCCCCACCGGCGCCGCCGCGGCAGCGCCGTCGCCCTCACTGGCTCCCGCGTACGTCGACCGGCAGTCGGTCCGCGCCACGTTCGAGCAGTCACCGGCCGGACCCCGGCTGACCGGCACGCCCCCGCCTGCCCATCCCGGCATCGCGTTCCCGCCCGTGTCGAGCGGTCCTGAGCCCGCATCGGTGCCACCGCGGGTCGAGCGCCCGGCAGCCGTCGGCCCGCTGTTCGCCCCGGTCGAACCTGTCGTGGCGCGCGCGCTCGAGACCCGTCCGGGTCCGGGTTTCCCCCCCGGTCCGCCGCCGTCCGTCCCGCCGGCACATCCCGGCACGCCGTGGAACCAACCGGAGCGGCCCAGCGGTTTCGGTCTGCCTTTCGACGACCGGATCGACGAGCCGGAGAGCCTCTCGGAGCGACGGTTCGACCCGACGAAGCTGGTCATCGCGTTCGTCGCCGTCGCCGTCGTCATCGGCGTGATCATCGCGTTCCAGCTGCTGACGAAGCCCGTGGCAACCCGCGACGTCGTCGAGCCTGCGCCCGTCGTCACGAGCTCCGCACCCGTGAGCTCCGCGGCGCCGAGCGCCCCCGCCGCTCACCCGACCTCGGCTGCGCCCACCGTCCGGCCCGGCGGGGCGCCGGTCATCGCCTCCGTGTCGACGATCGACCCGTCAGACCCGGCGGGCGAGCACCCGGAGATCGCTGCCCGCGCGGTCGACGGCGACCCGGCGACGGCCTGGTACACCCGCACCTACAACAAGCCGAACTTCGGTGGCATGAAGCCAGCGGTCGGATTCGTGCTGAGCCTCGCGTCGCCCGCGACCGTGACGTCGGTGACGCTGCACGTCAACGGCA
This sequence comes from Cellulomonas sp., assembly GCA_043745755.1. Lineage (GTDB taxonomy): Bacteria > Actinomycetota > Actinomycetes > Actinomycetales > Cellulomonadaceae > Cellulomonas_A. Next base: position 5,660 of record JAYTSH010000420.1, read on the forward strand.
CAGGCGGCAACGTCGAGCTCCGGGCGACCGACGCCGCAAGTCCCACCGCCGGCACGGTCCTGGCCTCCGGACCACTCTCGGCCGACACCGTGCTGACCCTGTCCACCCCGACGCAGACGTCCTCGATCGTGCTCTGGTTCACCGCTCTCGCCCAGACGGCGGACGGCTCCAACCGCATCGAGATCACGGAGATCACGGTCTCCTGAGCCTCGGTCGCTCCTGACCGGCACCGCCGGACGCCCGGAACAGATCCGGCCCCGGATCTGTTCACCGATCACCAACCACCGACCCGCAAGGACTCCCCCGATGAACGACCAGAACTCCCCGCGCGACGTGATCATCGTCGGTTCCGGACCCGCCGGATACACCGCGGCGATCTACGCGGCGCGCGCGGGCCTGGCTCCTTTGGTCATCGCCGGATCTGTCACCGCGGGCGGTGCGCTGATGAACACGACCGAGGTCGAGAACTTCCCGGGGTTCCCCGACGGCGTCCAGGGCCCCGAGCTCATGGAGAACCTGCAGAAGCAGGCCGAGAAGTTCGGTGCCGAGGTCCTCTGGGACGACGCGACGTCGCTCGACCTGACCGGCCCGATCAAGACCGTCGTCGTCGGTGGCGGCGAGACGTTCACCGCCAAGGCCGTCATCCTGTCGACCGGCTCGGCGTACCGCGAGCTCGGTCTGCCCGACGAGAAGCGGCTCTCGGGTCGTGGGGTGTCCTGGTGCGCGACGTGCGACGGGTTCTTCTTCCGCGACCAGGAGATCATCGTCGTCGGAGGCGGGGACTCCGCCGTCGAGGAGGCCACGTTCCTCACCCGCTTCGGCAAGCGCGTGACGATGGTGCACCGTCGCGGTGAGCTGCGCGCGTCCAAGATCATGGCCGACCGCGCCACGAACGACCCGAAGATCGACTTCGCGTGGAACAGCGAGATCGTCGCGATCCACGGGACGGCCAAGGTCACGGGCGTCACGCTGCGCGACACCGTCACGGGTGAGACCCGCGAGCACCCCGCCACGGGTGTGTTCGTCGCGATCGGGCACGTGCCGCGCACCGACCTGGTCGTCGGCCAGGTGGACCTCGACGAGAACGGGTACATCGAGGTCGTCGGGCGTTCGACGGCGACGAACCTGCCCGGGGTGTTCGCTGCAGGTGACGCCGTCGACCACACCTACCGCCAGGCGATCACAGCCGCCGGCTCGGGGTGCGCGGCGGCCCTGGACGCTCAGCACTACCTCGCTGACCTGGCGGACGCCCGATGAGCACGACGACGCCCGTGACCGACGCCACCTTCACCGCCGAGGTCCTCGGGTCCTCCATCCCGGTCGTCGTGGACTTCTGGGCGCCGTGGTGCGGCCCGTGCCGGCTCGTCGCGCCGGTCCTCGAGGAGCTCGCCGAGCAGTACGCCGGCCGCATCAAGGTCGTCAAGCTCAACTCGGACGAGAACCCTCTCGTCACCGGGAGCTACGGGGTCGTGTCGATCCCGACGCTCAACTTCTACTCCGGCGGCGAGCTGGTCCGGTCCCTGGTCGGCGCCCGACCCAAGCAGGTCCTCGCGCAGAACTTCGAGGCCGTGCTCGCCGAGATCGCAGGGGCGTAGCGGGGGGCGTAGCCGGGAGCGTAGCCGGGGGCGTCGCAGGGGGTTGAGCGCAACACGCGGGTCGACCGCCGGACGTCACCGGAAGCTGCGATGCGCTCGTGCGAGACTCGGGGGATGTTCCCGCATCCGAGCCCCGCCGACGCGACGTCGGGCACCCAGCCGACGCCGGCGGCCGGAACTCGGCTCGACCCCTGGCTCGGCGCGTATGCCGAGCGGGCGCATGCCATGCGTGCCTCCGAGATCCGCGCCTTGTTCGCGGTCGCCAACCGTCCCGAGGTCGTGTCGCTCGCTGGCGGCATGCCGAACCTCGCAGGTCTGCCGATGGACGTCCTGGGAGAGATCGCCCAGCGGGTCATTGCGACGCAGGGCGCGACGGCACTGCAGTACGGCTCCGGTCAAGGCGACGAGACCCTCCGTGAGCAGATCCTCGAGGTCATGCGCCTCGAGGGCATCCATGCCCACCCGGACGACGTCGTCGTCACGACTGGCTCGCAACAAGCCCTGGACCTAGTGACGCGGATCTTCGTCAACCCGGGCGATGTCATCGTGGCCGAGGCACCCAGCTACGTGGGTGCCCTCGGTGTGTTCCGGGCGTACGAGGCCGACATCGTCCACGTGCCGATGGACACCGACGGGCTCATCCCCGCGGCGCTCGAGTCGACCCTGGCGGCCCTGGCGAGCGAGGGCCGTCGCGTCAAGCTCCTCTACACGGTCCCGAACTTCCACAACCCCGCCGGGGTGACACTCTCCGCCGGGCGCCGACCGCAGATCCTCGAGATCGCTCGGCGCTACGGGGTCCTCGTCCTGGAGGACAACCCCTACGGCCTGCTCGGTTTCGACAGCGACCCGATCGACGCGATGCGCTCGATCGACGACGAGGGCGTCGTCTACCTCGGTTCGTTCTCCAAGACCTTCGCGCCCGGCTACCGGGTCGGCTGGGCAGTTGCCCCGCACGCCGTCCGGGAGAAGCTCGTCCTCGCGAGCGAGTCCGCCATCCTGTGCCCGTCGAACGCCTCCCAGCTCGCGATCAGCGCCTACCTCTCGACCTGTGACTGGTACGGCCAGATCAAGTCCTTCCGGGAGATGTACCGCGAGCGGCGTGACGCCATGCTCGGCGCTCTCGCCGAGCACATGCCGGACTGCTCCTGGACGGTGCCCGACGGCGGCTTCTACACGTGGGTCACGCTGCCGGACGGTCTCGACGCGAAGGACATGCTGCCGCGCGCCGTCACCGCTCGGGTCGCCTACGTCCCCGGGACCGCTTTCTACGCCGACGGTCAGGGCCGCGACCACATGCGACTGTCGTTCTGCTACCCCACCCCCGAGCGCATCCGCGAGGGCGTGCGGCGCCTGGCCGGGGTCGTCGCGGGCGAGAGCGAGCTGGTCGACCTGTTCGGGACCAGCGGCAGCGACGGCCGCGACGGCGTCCAGACCCCCGGCCCGGACCTCGCCTAGATCGTTCGCCAAACCTGACCTATGGAGCGACAGACCTCGTGACACCCTCCTCAGCAGCGACATCGCCGCGCGTCGTCATCCTCGCCGGCGGGCTCTCGCACGAGCGCGACGTGTCCCTGCGATCCGGTCGACGGGTCGCGGAGGCGTTGCGCACCGTCGGGCTCGAGGTCAGCGTGCACGACGTCGACGCAGACCTGATCCCCGCGCTCTCCCAGACCCGACCCGACCTGGTCTGGCCCCTCCTGCACGGTGCGAGCGGGGAGGACGGCTCGATCCGCGACGTCCTGGAGCTCCTCGGCCTGCGAGCACTCGGGACCGGGCCGCGACAGAGTCGCATCGCCTGGAGCAAGCCGATCGCCAAGACCGTCGTCCAACGCGCCGGCCTGGCGACCCCGGAGTTCGTGACGCTCCCCCAGAGCCTGTTCCGCGAGCTCGGAGCCAGCCGCGTGCTCGACGCGATCCTCGGTCGGCTCGGGCTACCACTGGTCGTCAAGCCGTCGAGGGGCGGCTCCGCGCTCGGCGTCAGCTACGTGACCAGCGCAGGTGACCTCCCCCGCGCCATGGTGGCGTGCTTCGCTTACGGCGACACGGCACTCATCGAACGGGCGGTGATCGGCACCGAGCTAGCCGTGAGTGTCATCGACACCGGCGAGGGGCCGCACGCACTGCCCGCCGTGGAGATCGTCACTGACGGACCGTACGACTTCGACGCCCGCTACAACCCCGGACGCACCGAGTACTTCGCGCCTGCCCGGCTGACCTCCGAGGTGACTGAGCAGGTCTCTGAGATGGCCATCGCCGCGCACCGAGCGCTCGGCCTCACACACCTCTCCCGCACCGACCTCATCGTCGACGAGTCCGGGACAGCGCAGTTCCTCGAGGTCAACGTGGCACCCGGCATGACCGAGACGTCGCTCTTCCCCCAAGCCGCCGAGGCTGCGGGTCGTCACCTCGGCGAGCTGTACCGCGAGCTCGTCATGGCCGCTCTGGCTCCCTGACCTGCAGTCATGCGCTGTTTCACGTGAAACAGGCGCCAGTGACGACGATGGCGGCGCACTCGCTCGAGCACGCTGCCATCGTCGTCGCCACCGCCACAGCTCAGTGGCGCAGGAGGCCCGGGTCGTCGGGAGCGAGGCTCTCGAGGATCCGGTTGAGGTCCTGAACCGATGCGAACTCGACGGTCAGTCGTCCACGCTGCTTGCCCAAGTTGATCTTGACGCGTGTCTCGAAGCGGTCCGAGAGCCGTGTGGCGAGCTCGTCGAGCGCCTCGTTCCGGTCGCCGGCCCGTGGCCTTCGGCGGGCTGCCGGGGCCGCCGGGTCACCGCCGAGCGAGACGATCTCCTCGACGGCCCGCACCGACAGGCCTTCGGCGACGATCCGCTGAGCGAGGCGCTCGATCGCGGCTCCGTCCTCGAGACCGAGCAGCGCGCGTGCGTGACCGGCCGACAGCACGCCGGCAGCGACGCGGCGCTGGACGAGGGGCGGGAGCCGAAGCAAGCGAAGCGTGTTCGAGATCTGCGGACGCGAGCGGTGGATCCTGCTGGCAAGCTGCTCGTGGGTGCAGCCGAAGTCATCGAGCAGCTGCTGGTAGGCGGCCGCCTCCTCCAGCGGGTTCAGCTGGGCCCGGTGGAGGTTCTCGAGCAGCGCATCGCGCAAGAGGTCCGAGTCCTCGGTGTCACGGATGATCGCCGGGATCGTCGTCAGGCCTGCGGCCTGAGTGGCGCGCAGGCGGCGCTCCCCCATGATCAGCTCATAGCCCGATTCACCGTCGGGCCGGACGATGATCGGCTGCAGAACGCCGACCTCGAGGATCGAGCCGATGAGCTCGTCGAGTGCGTCCTCCGCGAAGATCGTGCGGGGCTGGCGGGGGTTGGGCTTGATCGAGTCCACGGGAAGCTCGGCGAACCTCGCACCCGGAACAACGATCAGGCCGTCATCTCCGGAGTCGCTGCTCCCAGTGTCGGCGAGCGATGCCTCGCTCGGCGCCGCTGTGCTGTTGGCGGGCGCCGTGCCGTTGCCGCCGTTGCTGGACGCCGAGCCGTTGCTGGACGCCGAGCTGTTGCCTGACTGAATGCGGTTGCCGGGGCCGGAGACGCCGACCGAGCGCGATCCAACCGTCGCGCTCAAGCCGTTCAGGGCTGCAACTCGGTCAGTGGCTGCATCGGCGCCGTCGCGCGGTGTGCCATCGCTCTCCACGCGAGCCGCTGTTTCACGTGAAACAGCAGCGTCGCCGTCGGATGACGTCGTCGCTTCGGTGACGTCCTCGGTCGGGAACGTCTCGCTATGGGCATCCCGTCGGTTCTCGGGGAAGAACACATCAACGGGACGCTGCGTGTCGGAGGACCGCTGCCCGTCGAGTCCGGTCGGGATGAGTGCACCCAGGCCACGGCCCAGGCCACGTCGCTTTTCGCTCACTGCTCCTCCTGATGGGTTCCCGCGCTACTGCCGACGGCACGCGAGGCGTCGTCAGACCTGCCGTTCGTGTGGTTCGTCCCAGCGCCATCGCCCGCAGCGAGCGGGGTCCCGGACGCCGACTCATCGACGTCAGCCCCGGCACCGCTGACGGCAGCACCTCGCTCGGCGAGCTCGCGCGCCGCCTCGAGGTAGGCCAGTGCCCCGGACGAGCCGGAGTCGTACGTGATGACTGTCTGTCCGTAGCTCGGCGCCTCGGAGATGCGCACGGACCGTGGCACGGAGGTGCGGAGCGTCGTCTCCGGGAAGTGATCGCGCACCTCCTGAGCGACCTGTTGCGCCAAGTTGGTGCGCGAGTCATACATCGTCAGAAGGATCGTCGAGACGTGCAGCTCGGGGTTCAGGTGCGCCTGGATCAGCTGGATCGTCTTGAGGAGCTGGGTCAGACCCTCCAGCGCGTAGTACTCGCACTGGATCGGGATCAAAACCTCGCGGCCGACCACGAAGGCGTTCACCGTAAGCAGACCCAGGCTCGGGGGGCAGTCGACGAACACGTAGTCGATCGGCGCCTGACCTGCAGCGATGCGTCCAGCGAGGTAGGCATCGAGTGCGATCCGCAGCCGCGTCTCCCGCGCCACCATCGAGACGAGCTCGATCTCCGCACCGGACAGGTCGATCGTCGCGGGGACGCACCACAAGTTCGGGACGTCAGGGCATTCCTGGACAGCCCCCGCCATGGGTGCTTCATCGACGAGAACCTCGTAGATCGACGGCGTACCTGCATGGTGCGCCACACCGAGTGCCGTCGACGCGTTCCCTTGGGGATCGTTGTCGAGCACGAGCACGTTCAGCCCGGACTGGGCCAGGGCGGCAGCCAGATTGACGGTCGTCGTCGTCTTCCCGACTCCGCCCTTCTGGTTCGCCACCGTGATGATCCGGGTCTGCGCCGGCCGAGGGAACTTGCGGCCACGCAGCTGGATCCGACGCTTCGCGTCTGCCTGGATCTGCGCCATCAACGGCGTGTCTTCATCGGCGTCAGGCAGGCTGTCAACGAGTGCGGCGCGGCGCGCCTCGTCATCATGAACCGCGCCGCCGCCCATTGCGGGCCGACTGGGAACTTCCCTGTTCTTTCCCGTGCGCTCAGGGTGAGCGGACTCGGCTTCGGGGGCGTCGACATGACCATCCAGATCCGAGTCACCAACCGCGGCCGAAGTCGACGCAGCTCGCGTTGTTTCACGTGAAACGGCGGCCGCTGCTGCCGGTGCCGCAGGACGGCTCACCTGCGGCCGCGGGGCACTCGAAAATGCGCCATGCGCTGCGTCGGCTCCGTCCAACGTATGAACGGCGAGTCTGGCCGAGGATGAATGCGTTGAACCAGCCGCTGCTGTGTCGTGGCTACCGTTCAGGCTGCCGTCGCTGGGCACGCTGTGGCCACCGCCGTCTGTCGTCTCGTGTCGCGTGCTGTTTGCGGTGCCGCCAACGTTCCGAAGGTCATCGCCGGGCACGCCACCGACGGGCGTCGCTGTCTCAGCATGCCCCTGCCCGACGCCTCGGCCTTCCGACCCGTCAGCTGGGGACTGCGCGCCCTCTGCGTGTGCAGCCGGAAGGCGTAAACCGTCATCATCCGCGATACGCGTTCCTGTCAACGGCTCCCAGCCGGTCGCTGGCACGGAGCGCACCGCAGCGGTTGAGTGGTCGCCTGCCTGCCCCACCGCGTCGGATCGCCCATCGAACCCGTCGGCCGCCGCCCCGTCGCCATTGCCGACCGTGCTCCACTCCCGTCCACCTGTTTCACGTGAAACAGTCGGCAGCTGTCCGCCGCTGTCGTCCGCCACGCCTGCGCCAGGGATCTCCCCGTCGACGCCCGCCGGCGGCTGCCACGAGCCCTGTGCAAGCAGCTCGGGCGCAGCTGCGGAAATCGGCTCCTGACGCCTCTTCTTTCTACCGAACACCGCGCACAACCTCCCGGACAACCCGTACCACTGTCGTCTCCTCGGATCCGTCGATCGCTCGGACGTTGATGGTCTCCGCGAGACCTCCGCCCAGCTTTGCTCCCACCCGAGCGGCCGACTGAACCTCCTCCTGTGCGCGCGCGCCCTTGAGTGCGAGGAGGACGCCGCCCTGTGCCAGCAGCGGAAAAGCCCAGCGGTACAGCCGGTCGAGAGGCGCCACTGCGCGCGCCGTGACAGCCACGCCGGAGAGCTCGCGGTGCACGTCTTCAGCGCGCGCGCGCATCACGACGACGTTCGCCAGCCCGAGCACTGCCACCACCTCAAGGAGCCAGTCCGTGCGCCGCTCCATCGGGTCGAGGAGCACGACCTCGGCGTCCGGGCGCATCGCTGCCACCACAATTCCGGGCAGTCCGCCTCCCGACCCGAGGTCGATGATGCGGCCGGTCTCGGGGAGAAATCGGACAACGACAGCCGAGTTCAGCAGGTGACGCTCCCATAGCCGGGGAACCTCCCGCGGGCCGACGAGGCCGCGACGCACGCCTTCGTCGACCAGCAAGGTGTGGAAGGCAGAGACCGCCGTCCAGGACGGTCCGAAGAAGTCAGGGAGTCGGCTGTCGCCTTCCCATGGGTCGAACTGAGGTGCAACGTCGACACCATCGTCGTGCGTCACACGGCCTCCCCTGAGTGGCAATAGCATTCACGCTGGTCAGACATCACTCGCAAGGCTCTCGACGACGAGCTCTCTCCTGAAGTCGGCGGAGCCGCACGCTCATGGCTGTGACCGCGGTGCTGCCGAGGGCACGCACCACGACTTTCCGAAAGCCCCACCGTACCTTGCGGCTCGGGCTCCGGCGCCCAGGCGCACCGCCATGCAGCACCGTCGGCGGCGCTGTTTCACGTGAAACGACCGGCGGTTCAACGCTCGCGATCGACCGCCTGTGTCGCGGCTCGCACCACCCAGCCGCGCAGCTGCCGAAGCTCCTGCGGTCCTTCGGAGACCACGCTCGTACGCGGGCCTCGTGTAGCTGTGCGCCCGTGGTCGTGTCGGTTTCACGTGAAACACGTGCCGCCCGTCCGCCGGTGGTCCCCTCGGCACAGTCGCGGACCAACCCAGGGCGACAGTCCCCGATCGCGCTTCGTACTCCGAGTCCTGGTGCCGCGGTCCCTGCCACGAGAACCGGACTGTCTGGCAGACAGGCGTCGGCGCGTCGACTGGCCGACATTGATCGAGCGGCCAGCTCGTTGGGGAGCCGGCCGCTCGATCGACGACGCGTCATGCCATGCGGAACATCAGGATGCGCGGATCACGACGTGTCGGGCAGGCTCGACGCCCTCGGAGTCGCTGACCAGCCCGGCGGCAGCAACCGCGTCATGGACAACCTTCCGCTCGAACGGGTTCATCGGCTCGAGCGCGACCGGCGCACCCGACTCCTGCACCCGTCCGATGGCCTCTGTCGCGACGGCGACGAGCTCAGTCCGACGTTCGGCCCGGTAGCCGGCAATGTCGAGCATCAACCGGCTCCGCTCCCCCGTCTTCGCCTGCACGGCGAGCCGCGTCAGCTCCTGCAGCGCATCGAGGACCTCGCCGTCTGTCCCGACGAGACGCCGCAGTGCGCGCTCCGAGCCCGGCTCCGCGACGATCTCCACCGCTGCGCGACCGTGGTCGACGTCGATGTCGATGTCGCCATCCAGGTCGGCGATGTCGAGCAGCTCCTCGAGGTAGTCCGCGGCGATCTCGCCTTCCTCCTCGAGCCGGCTGGTCGGGTTCTCCTCGCTAGGGACGATCTCGTTGTCTATGGATGACGTCATGGGTGCTCCTCGGGATGCGGCTCGGTGCCGGTGGGTGAGCGCTACTTCTTGGGCTTGCGTGGTGCTCGCGCAGCCGGCGTGGCCTTGTCTCCGTCGCTGGAGGACTCACCCTTGGTCGGGCTGCTCGGTGCTGTAGTGCCGGCCGGCGAGATGGACCCGGTCGGTGGGTTCGAACCGTCGGACGTGCGCGGCTTGACTCGGTCCTTGCGCTTCGGCTGCACGCGCTGGCCCCGCGGCTTGTCGTCGATGACGGGACCGTCGGCCACGGCCAGCTCCAGCCCGGTCTGATGCGCCTTGCGGGCCTGCCGCGCCTTCATCGCCGCCTCGGCCGCGGATCCTGGCGCCGGCATCCGGCGGATCGTATAGAACTGCTGACCCATCGACCACAAGTTCGTCGTCGTCCAGTACAGCAGCACGCCGATCGGGAAGTTGACGCCTGAGAACGCGAAGATCAGCGGCATCAGGTAGAGCAGCATCTTCTGCTGCTGTGCCATCGGGCCCTCGAGCGCGGCCGGTGGCATGTTCTTCATCGTCAGCTGGCGCTGCGTGAGGAAGGTCGTGAGCGACATCGCCAGGATGAGGACGACTGTCACGATCTTGACGGTCGATCCGCCGTCCTTCGACATGAAGAAGCCCGAGAGCGGCGCACCGAAGATCGTGGCGTGCTCGACCTGCCCGGCGGTGGCGGCGTCCAGGGGGCCGATCGACGACTTGGGGTAGGTGCCCGTCGAGATCTTGGGCAGCGAGTACAGCACGCGGAAGAGCGCGAAGAAGATCGGCGACTGGGCAAGGATCGGCAGGCACGACGCGAACGGGTTGGTGCCGTGCTTCTTGTACAGCTCCATCGTCTCGCGGCTCATCGCCTCGCGGGACGCGGGGTCGGACTTGCCCTTGTACTTCTTCTGGATCGCCTGCATCTCA
>JAYTSH010000421.1:0-2121 GCA_043745755.1 Cellulomonas sp.
CGCAGCAGGTCGCGCGCGACGCCGTGCCCCCAGGCGCCGGGCTCGAGGTAGATCGAGTAGATCTCGTGGTCGCCGCGGTTCGCGTCCTCGTCGCGGGCCGGTCCCAGCGTGACGAATCCGAGCACGCCCGCCGGCGACTCGGCGAGCCACGTCCGGACGTGGTCGTGCGGGCCGTTCCGCAAGAACTGCGTCCACTCGGCTGCGCGCGCCACCGGGTCGAGAGCCGCGAGGTGCGCGGCGGGGACGATTCCCTCGTAGGCCTCCTGCCAGGAGTGCACGTGGACGTTCGCGATCGCCGCGGCGTCGGCGTCGGCAGCGGTTCGGATCGTCACTTCGTCGAGATGTTCGACCATGCCCTCACGATGCCACACCGGGTGTGCAGTCCGAAGGCCCGCGAGGAACGAACCTCGCGGGCCTTCGGGTCGAGTCTGGTGGCGGTCAGACCGCGCGCTGCACCTTGCCGGCCTTGAGGCACGACGTGCAGACATTCAGGCGCTTGGGGGTGCCGGCGACGACGGCACGCACGCGCTGGATGTTCGGGTTCCAGCGGCGGCGCGTCCGCTGGTGAGAGTGCGAGACGCTGTTCCCGAAGCTCGGGCCCTTGGCGCAGACGTCGCAGTTAGCAGCCACGGTCTTCTCCTCGTTCGGTCATGCACGCCGCAGAACGGCCTGTCTTGGTCTGGGGTGGGGCGCGACACGCTGCCGTCCAGCTGATGCTGTCCGTCGAGCACGGGTGCGCCACCATCGCCCGGACACGGCCGCCCGGACACGGCCGGGCAACCTGGAAAGACTAGCCCATGGGGGCGGCGCGACCCAAACGTGGGTCCGATGCGGCATCGTGTGGGGACGCACGACGAGACGAGGACGGGAACGCGGTGCAACGCCTGGACGGGACGGATGTGCGCGCCTGGGTGCACGCAGCCACGGCGGCGCTCGGCGTAGCGCGCGGACGCATCGACGCCCTCAACGTGTTCCCCGTCGCCGACTCGGACACCGGGACCAATGTGCTCCTCACCGTCGCGGGCGGCGCCGACGCGGTGGCCGCGCTCGAAGGGCCGGCGGGGGCCGACGCCGTCGCCCGCGTGTTCGCGAGCGGCGCGCTCCTGTCGGCACGTGGCAACTCGGGCGTCATCCTGAGCCAATACCTCGAGGGGCTGGCCGGAGCCCTGCCGTCGTCCGCCGGTCCCGCCGACCTCGCCCGCGCGCTGGCAGTGGCAGGCCAGGAGGCCCTCGGTGCGGTTGCCGATCCCCAGGAGGGGACCGTCCTCACCCTCGCGCGCGTCGTCGCTGACTCAGCGCTGCACGCGGCCGGCTCGGGCGCCGACCTTGCCGGCGTGCTGGCCGCCGTGTCCACGCAAGCGCACACCGCACTCGCGCAGATCAGCGCGCAGCACCCGGTCCTCGCCGCCGCGCATGTCGTCGACGCGGGTGCCTGCGCCCTGCTCGTCCTGCTCGACGCGCTCCGGGACGTGGTCGCGAGGGACGGCGCCCCTGCCGATGCCGGGAGCGACCTGTCGTGGTTGCCTGAGCCGATCGACCTCGTCGCGACGCACGTGGCACCCGAGGGCGGCGGGGAGTTCGAGGTCATGCTGCTCGTGCGAACCAGCGACGGACCGGGCGACCGGGTCGATCTCGGGCCAGCCTTGCTCACCAGCATGCAGGCGCTCGGCGACTCCGTGGCCGTGGTCGGGGCGGAGGGCGTCTGGCAGGTCCACGTGCACACCGACCACCCCGGCCGGGCGGTCGAGGCTGCGGCGGTCGGTGCACGCGAGCAGGTCGTCGTGCGTCTGCTGGGCGCTCGCCTCACGGACGGCGCGCCGCGCGAGCTGGGTGTGGTCGCCTGCACCGGGTCGCCCGACCTCGGAGCCGCGCACGCGCTCGCGGGGGCCGTCACGCTGGTGCGCTGCGACGGTGCCGCGCTCGAGGCGCGTCACCTCGTCCGAGCGATCACCGACGCGGGGGCTCGGCACGTCGTCGTGCTCCCCGGCGACCCGTCGGGCGCGCACGCGGCCCGTGAGGCAGCGCGCTCGCTCGCCCCCAGCGGGACGACGGTCGACGTGCTGGACGCCCACGACGACCTGCGCGTCACGGTCGCAGTCATCGCGCTCGCCGGCGCCGAGG
>JAYTSH010000422.1:0-1621 GCA_043745755.1 Cellulomonas sp.
AGCGACCTGCATCGTGGCCGACCAGCTGATCGTGCGCGGCGCGCGCGAGCACAACCTCAAGGACGTCTCGCTCGACCTGCCCCGTGACGCGCTCATCGTCTTCACCGGGCTCTCGGGGTCGGGCAAGTCCTCGCTGGCGTTCGACACGATCTTCGCCGAGGGCCAGCGGCGGTACGTCGAGTCGCTGTCGGCGTACGCGCGCCAGTTCCTCGGCCAGATGGACAAGCCGGACGTCGACTTCATCGAGGGGCTGTCACCGGCCGTCTCGATCGACCAGAAGTCGACCTCGCGCAACCCCCGGTCGACGGTCGGCACGATCACCGAGGTCTACGACTACCTGCGGCTGCTGTTCGCGCGGGCCGGTCGGCCGCACTGCCCGGTCTGCGGCGAGCCGGTCATGCGGCAGACCCCGCAGCAGATCGTCGACCGGCTGCTCGAGCTGCCCGAGGGCACCCGGTTCCAGGTGCTCGCGCCGGTGGTGCGCGCCCGCAAGGGCGAGTACGGCGAGCTGTTCCGCGACCTGCAGACCAAGGGGTTCTCCCGGGCCCGCGTCGACGGCGAGGTCGTGAGCCTGGCTGAGGCGCCGGCGCTGGAGAAGAAGCTCAAGCACTCGATCGACGTCGTGATCGACCGGCTCGTCGCCAAGCCCTCCGCACAGCGGCGGCTGACCGACTCGGTCGAGACCGCGCTCGGGCTCGCCGGCGGCATCGTCGTCGTCGAGCTGGTCGACGCGGCCGAGGGCGACCCGGGCCGCGAGCGCCGCTTCAGCGAGAAGATGGCCTGCCCCAACGACCACCCGCTCAGCATCGACGAGATCGAGCCGCGGTCGTTCTCGTTCAACAGCCCGTTCGGTGCCTGCCCCGAGTGCACCGGGCTCGGCACCCGCCTCGAGGTCGACCCCGAGCTGCTGGTGCCGGACGACGAGCTGACCCTCGCGCAGGGCGCCATCGCCCCGTGGACCCAGGGGTCGGCGGACTACTTCCAGCGGCTGATGACCGCGCTCGGCGAGCAGCTCGGGTTCTCGGTGGACGTGCCGTGGCGGGCGCTGCCCCAGCGCGCGCAGGAGGCGCTGCTGCACGGCCAGGACTACGAGGTGCACGTCAGGTACAAGAACCGCTTCGGTCGCGAGCGCTCGTACTCCAGCGGCTTCGAGGGGGTCGTCCCGTTCGTCCAGCGCCGCCACCTCGAGACCGACTCGGAGTGGAGCCGCGAGCGGTACGAGGGCTACATGCGCGAGGTGCCGTGCCCGGTCTGCCAGGGCGCCCGGCTCAAGCCCGAGTCCCTCGCCGTGCTGCTCGGTGGGCTGTCGATCTCGGCGGTGTGCGCCAAGCCGATCGCCGAGTGCGCCGCGTTCCTGGCCACCCTCGAGCTCAGCTCGCGCGAGAAGCAGATCGCCGAGCAGGTGCTCAAGGAGATCCAGGCCCGGCTCGGCTTCCTGCTGGACGTCGGCCTGACCTACCTCTCGCTCGACCGCCCCTCCGGCACCCTGTCCGGCGGCGAGGCGCAGCGGATCCGCCTCGCGACCCAGATCGGCTCCGGCCTGGTCGGGGTGCTGTACGTGCTGGACGAGCCGAGCATCGGCCTGCACCAGCGTGACAACCACCGGCTGATCGGCACCCTC
>JAYTSH010000423.1:0-1559 GCA_043745755.1 Cellulomonas sp.
ACGGCGCCCTCGTCGTCGACGGCATCGTCTACTCGGCCAAGTTCCGCCACACCGAGCGCGCAGCCGAGGGCCCCGCGTACCAGAAGTGGTTCGCCGACCACGGGTACGTGACCCACACGGCAGCGCAGATCAACGAGGGCGAGGGTGACATCCTCGTCGTCGGCGACGTCATCCTCGCGGGGACGGGGTTCCGCACCGACCGCGCGGCGCATGCCGAGGTGCAGGATCTGTTCGGCCGGGCCGTCATCTCCCTCGAGCTCGTCGACCCGCACTACTACCACCTGGACACCGCGCTCGCGGTGCTCTCGAGCGACCCGGCGTCACCGCAGATCGCGTACTACCCGCCGGCATTCTCGCCCAGCTCGCAGTCGGTCCTCGCGCGCATGTTCCCCGACGCCGTCATCGCGACCGACCGGGACGCGGCCGCACTCGGCCTCAACGCGGTGAGCGACGGGCTCAACGTCATCGTCGCCCCGGGGGCCGTCGACCTCGCCCCCGCGATCCGCGAGCGCGGCTACACCCCGATCCCGGTCGACACGAGCGAGCTGCTCAAGGGCGGCGGCGGCGCGAAGTGCTGCACGCTCGAGATCCGCTCCGCACCATGACGACTTCCTGAGACTGAGGCCCCCGAACATGACCGGTTCGCTCGCGCCGAACTACGCCCCACTTCCCGTCACGATCGTGTGGGGAGAAGGAGCCTGGGTGCGTGACGCGGACGGCGTCGCCTACCTCGACATGCTCGCGGGGTACTCGGCGCTCAACTTCGGCCATCGCCACCCGGCGCTCGTGGCCGCGGCGCACGCGCAGCTCGACCGGCTGACGTTGACGTCGCGCGCGTTCAGTCACGACCTGCTCGAGCCGTTCGCGGACGCGCTCGCCGCCCTGGCGGCTCCGGCAGTCGTCGGGCCCCCGATGGTCCTGCCCATGAACACCGGCGCCGAGGCCGTCGAGACGGCACTCAAAGCCGCGCGCAAGTGGGGCTACGACGTGCGTGGCGTCGCACCCGAGCGCGCGACGATCGTTGTCGCTGCGGGCAACTTCCACGGGCGCACGACGACGATCGTGTCGTTCTCGACCGACGACGACGCACGACGCGGATTCGGCCCGTACACGCCGGGGTTCCGGATCGTGCCGTTCGGCGACGCGGACGCGGTGCGGGCAGCGATCGACGAGACCACCGTGGCGGTGCTGCTCGAGCCGATCCAGGGCGAGCAGGGCGTCATCGTCCCACCCGACGACTACTGGCCGGCCGTCCGTGCGATGTGCGACGACGCCGGCGTCCTCCTCGTGGCCGACGAGGTCCAGTCCGGCCTCGGTCGCACCGGGACCACGTTCGCGTGCGAGCTGTGGGGCGTCCGCCCCGACCTCATGGTGCTCGGCAAAGCGCTCGGCGGCGGGATCGTGCCCGTGTCCGCCGTCGTCGGGCGCGCGGACGTGCTCGGCGTGCTCACCCCCGGGACGCACGGCTCGACGTTCGGCGGCAACCCGCTCGCGTGCGCGGTCGGGCTCGCGGTCGTCGAGCTGCTCGCGACGGGCGAGCACCAGGCCCGCGCCCGCGA
>JAYTSH010000424.1:0-1740 GCA_043745755.1 Cellulomonas sp.
TGCCCTCGGGATGGTGGGCGTCGCGCTCCCCGGGCGGCCGCTCTGCCAACGCCCTGACCGCCGACGGGCTGTCCGATCTTGGCGGTGGCGGCGACTTCCACGACACGCTGGTCGAGGTCTTACCGGCCTGACGGTCTCGGTTCGAGCTGGTCGACCATGTCGGCGATCGACTCGACGATGCGCGCCGGGCGGTACGGAAAGCGCTCAGTGTCCCGTCTGGAGGTGGAGCCAGTGAGCACCAGCACGGTGTGCATACCCGCTTCGAGGCCGGCGACGATGTCCGTGTCCATGCGGTCGCCGATCATCGCCGTGGTCTCCGAGTGCGCCGAGATCCGGTTGATTGCCGAGCGCATCATCAGTGGGTTCGGCTTGCCCACGCAGTACGGCTCGACGCCGGTGGCTTTGGTGATCAAGGCGGCGACCGCGCCTGTGGCGGGCAGCGGTCCGTCGGGGGACGGGCCGGTGGGATCAGGATTGGTCGCGATGAATCGAGCGCCGGCGCCGATCAACCGGATCGCCGTGGTGATCCGCTCGAAGCTGTAGGTGCGGGTCTCGCCGAGGACGACGTAGTCAGGGCTGCGGTCGCTCATCGTGTAGCCGACTTCGTGCAGAGCCGTCGTCAGGCCGGCTTCGCCGATAACGAAGGCGCTGCCGTCAGGTCTTTGCTCGTGCAAGAACTGCGCCGTGGCCAGGGCGGAGGTCCAGATCGAGGTTTCCGGCACGTCGAGCCCGCGTTCGCACAGGCGCGCGGCCAGGTCGCGCGGGGTGTAGATGGAGTTGTTGGTCAACACCATGAAGGGCAGGCCGCGCTCGGCGAGAAGCGCCAGCCAACGGTCGGCGCCGGGGATCGCATGCTCCTCACGCACCAGCACGCCGTCCATGTCCATCAGCCACGCTGCAATGGTGCGCTGGTCCCCGTTCGATGGATCATCGATGCGGGCCAAAGGCCTCCTGCCGCTGCCAACCGTCATGCGTCCCTGCCCCACGCCCGTCTCCCTCAGTGCACGCAACCAGGTCCTCGCCGATCCGGGGCCGTGGTCATCCTCCCTCACGACCGCTCCGTGATGCGAGGGAGGTGCTAACGCTCCTCGTGGCTTCGCGTCGCCGGCTCTGCTCTGAAGAACTGGTTGTCGGCCGCCATGACCAGGGCGTCGAGCAGCAGCCGCAACGCCGGGCTGGGGTCGCGCAGGGTGACCGGCAGTCCGCACCCCATCAGCCGCAGGACGAAGCCGATGCCGGCCGAGTCGCAGAACGTGACGTGTGAGCCGTCGAGGACGACGGGCAGCCGCAGATGCTGCAGATCAGCGAGCAGGCTCTGCAGCTCGCTGGTCATGGTGACGTCGATGTCGCCGTGCAACCAGACGACGGCCTTGTCGAACTCCACGAGCGCAACGGCCTCGCCATCGGGGAGGTCGATGTCCGGAACGAGGGTGAGAGGACTGGTCAACGGGTGCTCCTAGCGTGTTAGCAGGGCTAGGCCGCACCTCTGGACCTGGCGCAAGGGTAACCACGTCGGGGGGTGATCGTCCAGTGACAGAAGATCACTGCCTGAGACCGGCACGGCAAGCCCAGGAAGGCGCCGTGCGGGTGGGGGTGACCGTGCGTGCCGTGACGGTGGTGCTCGAGTCCGGCACGGGCACGGCAGCCACGCTGCTGGACCACGCACCCGACCTCGTGCTGACGGTCGCCGACGGCCACCCCCACGTCTCTACTGCCCAATGCCGCCTGTTGTATGCGGCA
>JAYTSH010000425.1:0-8532 GCA_043745755.1 Cellulomonas sp.
TACCGCTCGAGCGTCGCGAGGGCCTGGTTGGCACGCGACAAGATCGTGTCGGAGTCCTCGACGACCTGCCGTAGCCCGCCGACGTAGAGCGCGACGATCCGCATCGACGCCGAGACGGACACGACCGGGTAGCCGGTCTGCTTGGCGACGCGTTCGGCCGTGCGGTGCCGCGTGCCGGACTCGGAGGTCTCGATGGTGGGGTCGGGGAGCAGCTGGACGCCGGCCCGCAGGATGCGGGAGATCTCACGGTCGACGATGATCGCGCCGTCCATCTTCGCGAGCTCGCGCAGACGGGTCGCGGAGAACTCGACGTCGAGGACGAACCCGCCCGAGCTCATGGCCTCGACCGTGTCGTCGTGGCCCAGGACGATCAGCGCGCCGGTGCGCCCGCGCAGGATCCGCTCGAGACCGTCGCGCAGCGCCTGCCCGGGCGCGACAGCGGCGAGCGTCGACCGCAGGAGCTCGTCGGGCGTGGGGGTGGAGGACACGAGGAGATCCTACGGTCCGGGGCTGACGGCGGACCGGACCTGGTCCGGCGGTTTGCCCGCACAGGTGCCTGCAGGGTCGGGCGGATGGCAGCCCGGTCCGGCGGAACCAGGATCTATCGGATGGCCGGGCTCGACTCCGAGGTCGGTGGCCCGGCGGCGGGCGGTCAGCGGTGACCGGCCACGCCGGTGGCCAGGACGGCCTCCGCGAGATCACGGACCTCGATCAGCTCGATGCCCGCGGGCGCGCTGCCCGCCTCGACGGAGCCTGCCGGCACGACGGCGCGCACGAACCCGAGCCGCGCGGCCTCGGCGAGCCGCCGGGCGACGCCGGTCACGGGCCGGATCTCACCCGCCAGCCCGACCTCGCCGAGCGCGACCAGCCCGCGGGGGAGTGCGGCGTTCTCGCGAGAGCTCGCGGTCGCGAGCGCGAGGGCGAGGTCGGCCGACGGCTCGACGACTCGTGCGCCGCCGACGGTCGAGACGTACACGTCCTGGTCGGCGAGACGAGCGCCCACCCGGCGCTGCAGCACCGCGAGGACCATCGCGAGCCGGCTCGCGTCGACCCCGCTCGTGGTGCGGCGAGGGTTGGCGAGCATGCTCGGCGCGACGAGCGCCTGGACCTCGGTCGCGAGCGGACGGCGACCCTCGAGGGTCACCGTCACGCAGGTGCCCGGCACGTGGTTGAGCTCGTGCGAGACGAACAAGCCGCTCGGGTCGGCAAGACCGACGATCCCGCACTCGGAGAGGTCGAAGCAGCCGACCTCGTCCGTCGGGCCGTACCGGTTCTTGGTGGCGCGCAGCAGGCGCAGGCGCGAGTGGCGGTCCCCCTCGAACTGGCACACCACGTCGACGAGGTGCTCGAGCGTGCGGGGTCCGGCGACCGAGCCGTCCTTCGTCACGTGCCCCACGAGCACGACCGGCAGGTCCCGCTCCTTCGCCGTCGCGATGAGTGCTGCGGCCACCTCGCGCACCTGGCTGACGCCGCCGGCCGTGCCATCCACCGCGGACGACGCGATCGTCTGGACGGAGTCGAGGACGAGCAGCGCCGGGTCGACCTGCTCGATGTGACCGAGGACCGTGCCGAGGTCGGTCTCGGCGGCGAGCAGGAGGTTCGGGTCGAGCGCACCGATCCGTTCGGCGCGCAGCCGAACCTGGCCTGCGGACTCCTCACCCGTCACGTACAGGACGCGGCCGCTGCTGCGAACGCCGTCCGGCCGCCCCCCTGCCCCCTGCGCGACCCGGCTCGCGACGTCGAGGAGCAGCGTCGACTTGCCCACGCCGGGCTCCCCCGCGAGCAGCACGACCGCGCCGGGGACGAGGCCGCCGCCCAGCACGCGGTCGAGCTCGTCGACGCCCGTCGGGCGGGCGCGGCTCGCCTCGACGTCGATCTCGGCGATCGGGCGAGCGGGGTTGCGCGTCGGGGCCGTCACCGACGTGCGTGGTGCTGCGCCGCCCGGCCCGCCGTCCTCGACCACCGAGCCCCATGCCTGGCACTCGCCGCAGCGGCCGACCCACTTCGAGGCCGACCACCCGCACTCGGTGCACCGGTAGCCGGGGCGTGCGCTGCGGCTTGCGCCGGTCGGTGCCCGGCGGGTTGCGGTGGGGATGGTCACGGGAGGAACGGTAGCCCGGGGGGCCGACACCTGTCGGAGCAGCGAACGGCGAGCGCGCCCGACGCCCTGCCCGGCGGGCCCGGGCCAGTAGGCTGCCACGAGAGTCGCCGCCGCACCGCGTGCCCGGCGGACCACCGAGCAGGCAGGGGAGCTGTGCATGAGCAACACCGGACCGGACGAACCGCAGGGCTGGAGCATCCCCCCGCGGGCCGCATCGGCGGCCAGCCAGCCAGCCAGTGGCGCCCATGCGCTGCCTGAGCTCACGCCGGGAGCCGCTGGGGTGACCGGGCCCGAGGCGCCTGACTACGCCCGCCGGCGCACGATGCTGCTCATCGGCGGGATCGCGGCAGCCGTCGTCGTGATCGGCGGCATCGTCGCGATCGTTGCCTCGCAGGGTGGCGACGACGCCGTCGTGCTGCCGACCCCGACCGCGTCGACGGTCCTGCTGCCCGTCCCGACGGCGACGGTCGCCCCGGTCCCGCGCGCCGCCACCACGGCCTTCGCAGCGGCGCTGCCGACCACCGTGCTGCAGTACGCGCTGGCGACGTCCGCCCCGGAGCCCACCTGGGTCGGCGCAGGTGCCATCGAGGCGTACTCCGAGTCGTACTCCGACGGGGGCGCCGCGAAGGTCGTCGTCGTGGCCGGTCAGTGGGAGACGCCCGAGGCGGCCGCTGCCTACGCGCAGCAGCTCGTTGCAGCGATCCCTGCGCTGGCCGCAGCGCCCGCTGCGACCCCCTCGTCGACGGTGTCCGCCAGCGCCACGGCCGCCGCTCCCGCCGGGTTCGCCGCGAGCGGTGACGTCACGGCGGCGGGGCAGAAGGTGGGCACCTTCTCGCTCGTCGATGCGGGCGACGGCACCGGCATCGCGGTGTGGACCAACGGCTCGTCGGTGTTCCGCGCGACCGCGCCGATCGCGGACCTGCGCAACGTCTACGCGGCCTACCCGCTCTGACGGGTCAGGTGCTCGGCTGGGTGAGGTCGTAGACCGTCGCGCCGTCGACCGTCTGGGCCGTGAACGCGCTCGTGACCCACGTCGAGATCTCGCTCGCGGCGGACGAGCCGCCCGACGACCGCCCGAACCCGCTCCCGCTGACGAAGTAGTGGATCTTCCCGGCGGCGACGTCGGCCTGGAACTCGGCCAGCGTCGGGGAGGGGTCCGAGCCGTTGAACCCGCCGAGCGGCATGACCGACCGCTCGGTCGCGAGCTGGTACCCAGCGGCGTTGTTCGCGCCGACCGTTGCCGCGACCCACGTGTAGGAGTCGGCGTCCTGGGCCAGCAGCGCCGTCAGCGCGGTGCTCGCCTCGGAACCGTTGAGCAGGCCGCCCATGCCGCCTCCGGCGAAGCCCAGGCCACCCGTCCGCGTCCCGGTCCCGGGCCCGGCCAGCCCAGCGCCGGGACCGCCCCCCTGCCCACCGCCGGGACCGCCCCCCTGCCCGCCCCGGAACCCGCGACCGGGACCCCCGCTCGTCCCGGTCACGCCGGGCCCGGCCGTCACGATGGATCCGGAGTGCATGGTCGAGACGGTCTGCACCGTGTACGCGGTCGGCCCAGCGAGCCCCGCCACCAGGGCGAGCGCGAGCCCGGCGCGCAGGGTGCCGCGGCCGTACCAGCGACCCGCGAGGAGCGTGGCCGCTGCGGCGAACGCCACGACGAGCACGACCCAGCGCAGCCACGGGAGCCATGTGGTGCTTCGCGAGAGCAGGATGAACGACCAGGCACCCGTGATCAGCGTGACGCCCGCGAGGATCCCGAGCGCCCAGGTCCGATCGCGACGCGCCCAGACGAGGTCCGCGCCGATCCCCACGAGTGCGGCGATCGCGGGTGCGAGGGCCACCGTGTAGTACGCGTGGAAGATCCCGGCCATGAGGCTGAAGGTCAGCATCGTGACGACGAGCCAGGCGCCCCACACGACGAGCGCCGCGCGGACGACGTCGGTGCGCGCGAACCGCCGCCGCAGCCACAGCCCGACCGCACCGAGGACGAGGGCCGCGGGGATGAGCCACGCGATCTGGCCGCCGACGTCGGAGCCGAACATCCGGGCGATCCCCGTGGCGCCCCAGCCGTCGGCCTTCCCGCCGCCGCCGACCGACCCGGTCTCGTCTCCCGTGAGGCGTCCGAACCCGTTGTAGCCGAACGTGAGCTCGAGGAACGAGTTGGTCTG
This sequence comes from Cellulomonas sp., assembly GCA_043745755.1. Lineage (GTDB taxonomy): Bacteria > Actinomycetota > Actinomycetes > Actinomycetales > Cellulomonadaceae > Cellulomonas_A. The sequence goes on from JAYTSH010000425.1 coordinate 4,264, forward strand.
CGACCCGCCGATGTAGGGGCGTGATGACGCGGGCACGAGCTCGACGAGTGCGACCCACCAGCCGCCGGCCAGCACCATGGCCCCGACCGCGATGAACCCGTCGCGCACGCGGCGACCCAGCGAGACGGGAGCGGCGCACAGGTACGCGGCCGCGAGGCCGGGCAGCACGAGGAACGCCTGCAGCTGCTTCGTGAGGAACGCGAACCCGACGAGCGCTCCTGCGAGCGCCATCCAGCCCGCACGGCGCCGCGTCGAGGGCTCGACGGCGCGCACCGTGGCGGCGGTCGCCAGGACGAGCAGCAGCACGAGGAGTGCGTCCGGGTTGTTGAACCGAAACATGAGGGCGGCCACGGGGGTCAGGGCCAGGACGGCTCCGGCGAGCAGCGCCGCACCGGCCGAGAGCTGGCGGCGGACGCTCGCCCAGACGACGCCCACGCCTGCGACGCCCATGAGCGCCTGCGGCACGAGGATCGCCCACGACGACAGTCCGAAGACCCGCACGGACAGCGCCATCACCCACAAGGACGCGGGCGGCTTGTCGACGGTGATCGACCCGGCCGCGTCGGACGCGCCGTACAGGAAGGCGGTCCAGGACTGCGAGCCGGCTTGCGCGGCGGCCGCGTAGAACGAGTTCGCCCAGCCGCTCGCGGACAGGTCCCACAGGTACAGGACGGCCGTCGCGACGAGAAGGCCGACGAGGGCCGGGCGCTCCCAGCGGGGACGCGCGGCGTGGCCGGTCTCCAGGTCGAGGGCCGACGAGCCGGGAGCGGCGGTCCTCGACGTCGGCTCGGCGGATCCCGCGGGCTCGGCAGCTGCCGCAGGCGACGGCACCGCGGTGGTCGGTGTGGTCGTCATCGGACGGTCCCTTCGGGAAGGTCGATCGAGGAGTCGGCGGGGTGGCGGGGCCGGAAGACCCAGCGCCGCAGCAGGACGAAGCGCAGGACTGTCGCGCCGAGGTTGGCGACGACGAGCACGGCGAGCTCGGCGACGCGCCCGGCCGTCGGTGCTACGACTTCGAGCAGCGCGAGGGAGCCTGACGTGAGTGCCCAGGCGAGCCCGAACACGACGAGCCCCTGACCCTGGTGCGTCGCGGCCCGGCTCCGACCGCTGATGGCGAACGTCACCCGACGGTTGGCCGCGGTGTTGGCGATCGCGGTGAGCAGCAGCGCTGTGACGTTGGCCGCCTGGGCGCCGACCGGGCCGCGCAGCAGGAGGTACAGGATCCCGTAGGCCACCGTCGAGGCGACGCCGACGACGGCGAACCGCACGAGCTGGCGCAGGAGGGTCGTGCGCGCGTCGCCGGTCCCGAGGCCCGCGTCGTCGGGTCGTCGGGCCGGGGCGTCACCCACGAGCGGCAGGTGCCCCCGAAGCTCGGTCAGGGGCAGGCGCCCCGCGGCGAGGTCGCGGCCGACGCGCGCGATGCCGCGCAGGTCGGCGAGGGCGGTCGCCACGATGTCGACCCTGCTGTCGGGGTCGTCGACCCAGTCGACCGGCACCTCGTGGATGCGCAGCCCGGCCCGCTCGGCGAGGACGAGCAGCTCGGTGTCGAAGAACCATCCGGTGTCGGACACGAGGGGCAGCAGCGCGTGCGCGGCGTCGGACCGGATCGCCTTGAACCCGCACTGCGCGTCCGAGAAGCGCGCCGCGAGCGTGCCCCGGAGCAGGAGGTTGTAGGAGCGGGAGATGACCTCGCGCGCGGTTCCGCGCACGACGCGCGACGTGCGGCTCAGCCGTGTGCCGATCGCGAGGTGGGAGTGCCCCGAGACGAGCGGCGCGATCAGCGGCAGGAGAGCAGACAGGTCGGTCGAGAGGTCCACGTCCATGTACGCGAACACCTGCGCGTCCGACGCGAGCCAGGCGGCGTGCAGCGCGCGACCCCGGCCCCGCGCGTCGAGGTGCACGACGCGCACGCCGCTCAGCTCGGCCGCGAGCCGCTGCGCGATCTCCAGCGTGCCGTCCGTCGAGGCGTTGTCAGCGATGGTCAGCCGCGACGAGTACGGGAGCTGGCTGTCGAGGAACGCGCGCGTGGTGCGGACCGCGCGCTCGAGGCCCGCCGCCTCGTTGTAGACCGGGATGACCAGGTCGAGGACCGGTGCGCTCGCACCGACGACGAGCTGGGGGCGAGCCTCGGCGTGCGTCCCGACGACTGTCGTGGTGTCCATCTGACCACCATGGTCCGGCAAGGTCGGCAAACCCTGGACAGTGCCTGTGCTGAGGCTATGAAACTCGAGGCCGTCGACCCAGAGGCGACAGACCCCGGCGTGCCGGCTCAGGGCGCGGCGGGCAGAGTCACGGTGAACGACGTCTGCCCGGGCGTCCCGTCGACCTCGATGGTGCCGCCGTGAGCCGTGACGACGGCGTGCACGATCGCCAGGCCAAGGCCCGTGGACGAGCCGGCCGCGCGGTTGCGCGACGCGTCCCCGCGGGTGAACCGCTGGAAGAGGCGCGACCGCAGCGGCTCGGGTATGCCCGGCCCGTCGTCCTGGACCCGGATCGTCACGACGTCGCCCGCCGCCCGGACGCCGACGACGACGGTGGTGCCCGACGGCGTGTGGAGGCGCGCGTTCGTGAGGAGGTTGGCCAGGACCTGCCGGAGCCGGGCCTCGTCGCCGAGGGCCAGCGCCGGCGCCGGTTCCTCGCCGTCCGGCTCGTCCGCGTCGGAGCCCCGGCCGTCCAGCTCGAGGCGCCACAGGTGGTCGGGACCAGCGGCGTGCGCATCGGCGACTGCGTCGACCGCGAGCGACGAGAGGTCGACCTCGACGCGGTCGACGTCCCGGCCCGCGTCGAGCCGGGCGAGCAGCAGCATGTCCTCGACGAGGCCGGTCATGCGCTTGGTCTCGGACTCGACGCGTGCCATGGCGTGCATGGCCGTGTCGGGGACGGGCTCGGGCAGTCGGCGCACGAGCTCGGCGTACCCGCGGATCGAGGCGAGCGGTGTCCGCAGCTCGTGGCTCGCATCGGCGACGAACTGGCGCACCTGGGTCTCGGACTCGTGCCGCGCCGCGAGGGCCTGCTCGATGTGACCGAGCATCTGGTTGAGGGCAGCGCCGACCCGACCCACCTCGGTGCCGGGGTCCGTGTCCTCCTCGGGCACGCGTTCGGCGAGCAGGACGTCGCCGCGGTCGAGCGGGAGCTCGGCGACCCGTGTCGCGGTCGCTGCGACCCGGTTGAGGGGGCGCAGCTCGCGGCGCACGAGCACCGTGCCGGCAAGGCCTGCGAGCGCGAGGCCCACGACGGCGACGCCGACCTCGACCGCCACGTACTTCGCGACGGTTGCCGTCGCGACGGCCGTCGGCAGGCCCGTGACCACGAGGCTCCCGGCGGTGCTGGTCGCGCCGATGACCCGGTAGCTGCCGAGGCCGTCGATCGCGACGGTCCGCGGGACTCGGTCAGCGGGGGTCGCGGCGAGCATCGTCGCCTGGGCGTCCGTCAGCCGCTGGAAATCCCCGTTGTCGTCGAGGTACCCGGCATTGACGGCACCGCCGGTGACGTCGAGGTTGAGCGTCCCGACGTCCTGACCCGGACCTCGCAGGCCGAAGGGCCGCGTGGAGCTGGCCGTGGGGGTGGGCTCGGTCGGCAGCCCACTCCAGCCGGAGATCCCCGCGAAGTCGGCGCGCGTCGGCGCGTGGGCCGCGCGCGCGCTCGCGGACACGAGCCGGGTGTCGAGCTGCCCGATGAGCGAGCCTCGCAGGGCGAGCGTCGAGGCGACGCCCATCGTCCCGGCGAACGCGGCCAGCAGAAGGAGCAGGACGGTGACGATGCGGCGGCGCAGGGTCCAGCGGGTGCGCGGGACGTGCCCGGTCATGGGGGTCACGCGGCCGACGAGGCCTCGCCGGGCTTCAGCACGTAGCCGACGCCCCGCAGCGTGTGGATCATCGGCGAGTGACCCGCGTCGATCTTGCGGCGCAGGTAGGACACGTACAGCTCGACGATGTTGGCCTGGCCGCCGAAGTCGTACTGCCACACACGGTCGAGGATCTGGGCCTTCGACAGGACCCGGCGCGGGTTGCGCATGAAGTAGCGGAGCAGCTCGAACTCGGTCGCGGTCAGGCGGATGTCCGCGCCGGCCCGGGAGACCTCGTGGCTGTCCTCGTCCATCACCAGGTCGCCGACGCGCAGCACGGCCTCCTCGCGCTCGCTGACGGCGCCGGCCCGACGCAGCAGCGCACGCAGGCGCGCCACGACCTCCTCGAGGCTGAACGGCTTCGTCACGTAGTCGTCACCTCCGGCGGTCAGTCCCGCGACGCGGTCCTCGACGGCGTCCTTGGC
>JAYTSH010000426.1:0-1990 GCA_043745755.1 Cellulomonas sp.
AGCACCGCCCACGACTCGTCCGAGATCTCCTGCCTGACCGTCATGCGCCCAGCCTCGCCGAAACCACCCCGGATCCGGTTTACCAACACGCCCTAGTGCCGTGGCTCGTCGAAATGCCCCACGGAACGGCAAAGCGATAACCTAGGATCGGTTGTGACGGCTGCACCGCGCATCGATGCGCCAGTGCGCCCGCCGTGACCTGGAGGTCGACATGAGCGGTTGGCTGTGGTGGGTGGGCGGCGCGCTGCTGCTCGGGATCGCGGAGATCGTGTCGGTCCAGCTGGTCTTCCTGATGTTCGCCGGCGGAGCGCTTGCCGGAGCGGTCGCGAGTGCGCTGGGCGCGGGGATGGGCGTGCAGATCGGCGTCGCCGTGGCGACGTCCATGCTGCTGCTGTTCGCGCTCCGGCCGTGGCTGCTGCGTCGGCTTCGTCTCCGGGTGCCGCTCGTCGAGACCAACGCCGCGGCGCTCGTGACGCGGGAGGCCGTGGTCCTGTCGACCACGACCGAGGACGGCGGCCGCGTGAAGGTCGGGGGCGAGGTCTGGTCGGCGCGCGCAGCGCACCAGGGCGAGGCCTTCGCGCCCGGGGCCGAGGTGCACGTCGTCCGGATCGAGGGGGCGACGGCCATCGTGAGCGCCGCGGGCGGTTCTGGCCGGCCGATCCCCAGCTGATCGCGCGGTCGACCGGACTGCGCCTGAACTCACCGTGCGAGAGCCCTCGAACGGTCACACCGAGGAGAACACATGGATCAACCCGGGTACATCGTCCTGGCGCTCGTCATCCTCTTCGTCGTCATCGTGCTCGTGCGGGCCGTGCGGATCGTCCCGCAGGCAACTGCGCTCATCGTCGAGCGACTGGGCAGGTACGCACGCACGCTCGACGCCGGTCTGCACCTGCTGATCCCGTTCGTCGACCGGGTTCGTGCTGGCGTCGACCTGCGCGAGCAGGTCGTGTCGTTCCCGCCGCAGCCCGTGATCACGTCCGACAACCTCGTCGTGAGCATCGACACGGTCATCTACTTTCAGGTGACGGAGCCGAAGTCGGCTGTCTACGAGATCTTCAACTACATCATCGGCATCGAGCAGCTCACCGTCACGACGCTGCGTAACGTCATCGGGTCGATGGACCTCGAGCAGACGCTGACCAGCCGTGACCAGATCAACGGCCAGCTCCGGGGCGTCCTCGACGAGGCGACCGGCAAGTGGGGCATCCGGGTCAACCGGGTCGAGCTGAAGTCGATCGACCCGCCCGCCAGCATCCAGGGCTCGATGGAGCAGCAGATGCGTGCCGAGCGCGACCGTCGTGCCGCGATCCTCACGGCCGAGGGTGTCAAGCAGTCGCAGATCCTCACGGCCGAGGGTGACAAGCAGGGCGCGATCCTGCGGGCCGAGGGTTCTGCCCAGGCGGCGATCCTCACCGCCGAGGGTGAGGCTCGCGCGATCCTTCAGGTCTTCGATGCCGTGCATCGTGGGGATGCCGACCCGAAGCTGCTCGCCTACCAGTACCTGCAGATCCTGCCCAAGCTCGCAGCGACCCCGGCGAACAAGGTCTGGATCATCCCGTCCGAGCTCACCGGCGCGCTGTCCCAGCTCACGCAGGGCTTCGCGGGGTCGTTCATCGGTCAACCCGACGGCACGGCAGCGCCGGCACGTCCGGCGGGGACCTCTCCACTCGGCATCGACCTGCCGCCCGTCGCCCTGACGGACCCGGCCGAGGCGTTGGCCGAGGCGCGGCGGCAGTCCGCCCTGGCGACGGCTGACGCCACGAGCGCGGGGACGTTGAGCGGTCGTCCGTTCGACCCGTCCGCGGAGCTCGGGCAGCGGCCGGGAGCTGCGGGCGGCGGGCCGTCGCACCGCTCAGAGCCCCCGGCTGGGCCCGTCGACGGTTCGGCCCCAGCGCTGCAGGAGCCGAGCGCGTCGGAAGTCCCGCCGCCGGCGAACCCCGCCTGAGTCGTCCCGGCGGTGCGTTCGTCCGAGCGCACCGCCGGGAAC
>JAYTSH010000427.1:0-2110 GCA_043745755.1 Cellulomonas sp.
ATGCGCGCCGTGCGGTTCGGGTCGTACTCGATGTGAGCGACCTTGGCCGGCACGCCGTCCTTGTCGTGGCGACGGAAGTCGATCAGACGGTAGGCGCGCTTGTGCCCGCCGCCCTGGTGGCGCATCGTGACACGACCAGTGGCGTTGCGGCCACCGGTCTTGTGCAGCGGACGAACCAACGACTTCTCCGGCGTGGAGCGCGTGATCTCAGCGAAGTCGGCCACGCTGGCGCCGCGGCGCCCTGGCGTCGTCGGCTTGTACTTACGGATTCCCATGGGGACGTGTCCTCAATCTGCTCTCAGGTCCGGCTCAGCCGACCGGTCCGCCGAAGATGTCGATCGTGCCCTCGCGGAGGGTGACGATCGCTCGCTTCGTGTCCTTACGGCGGCCGATGCCGAACTTGGTCCGCCGGGCCTTGCCCTTACGGTTGATCGTGTTCACCGAGGCGACCTTGACCGAGAAGATCTGCTCGATCGCGATCTTGATCTCCGTCTTGTTCGCACGCGGGTCGACGACGAAGGTGTACTTCCCCTCGTCGAGAAGCCCGTAGCTCTTCTCCGAGACGACCGGCGCGAACAGAATGTCGCGCGGGTCCTTGGCGACGACGGTCACTTGGTCTCCTCCTCAGCAGCCTCGGACTCGGTCGCAACAGCAGAGACCGACTTGCCCGTCACCGGACCGGCAAGGAACGTGTCGAGAGCACCCTGCGTAAACACGATGTCGTCCGAGATGAGCACGTCATAGGTGTTGAGCTGGTCGGCGACCAGAAGGTGCACCCGGTCGACGTTGCGCAGCGACTTCCACGTGATCTCGTCCTGACGCTCGACGACTACGAGGACGTTCTTGCGGCCCGACAGGTTCGCGAGAACCTTGACGGCCGACTTGGTCGAGGGCGCGGCACCCGGGGCGAACCCCGTCACGACGTGCACACGCCCTGCGCGGGCGCGGTCCGAGAGAGCACCGCGGAGCGCCGCAGCCTTCATCTTCTTCGGGGTCCGCTGGCTGTAGTCGCGCGGTGTCGGTCCGTGAACCACTCCACCACCGGCAAACTGCGGGGCGCGCGTCGAACCCTGGCGGGCGCGACCTGTGCCCTTCTGCTTGTACGGCTTGCGCCCGCCACCGCGGACCTCGCCACGAGTCTTCGTCGAAGCAGTGCCGCGGCGAGCCGCCGCGCGCTGCGCGACGACCACCTGGTGGATGAGCGGGACGTTCGTCTGGACGTTGAACACGTCGGCGGGAAGGTCGGTCGTACCGGCCTTCTTGCCGTCCGCGTTCAGGACGTCGACGGTAAGCGTTTCAGACATGAGGTCATGCCCCCTTCGCTGCGGAGCGCACGACGACGACGCCACCCTTGGGGCCCGGAACGGCGCCCTTGACGAGCACCAGGCCCTTCTCGACGTCGACCGCGTGCACGGTCAGGTTCTGGGTCGTCTGGCGGTCGACGCCCATACGACCGGCCATCTTCATTCCTCGGAAGACGCGCGACGGGGTCGATGCCCCACCGATCGATCCGGGCTTGCGGTGGTTGCGGTGCGCACCGTGCGAGGCGGAGTCACCATGGAAGCCGTGCCGCTTCATCACGCCGGCGGTGCCCTTGCCCTTGGTGGTACCGATGACGTCCACCAGCGCGCCGGCCTCGAAGGCAGCCGCGGTGATCTCCTGGCCGAGCGTGTACTCGGCGGAGTCGGACGTACGGATCTCGGCCACATGCCGGCGGGGGGTAACCCCGGCCTTCTCGAAGTGGCCCTTCAGCGGCTGCGTCACCTTGCGCGGGTCGATCTGGCCATAGGCCAGCTGAACCGCGCCGTAGCCGTCAGTCTCAGCGGAGCGGACCTGCGTGACGACGTTCGTCCCGACCTGCACGACAGTGACGGGGACGAGACGCCCGTTGGCGTCCCACACCTGGGTCATGCCGAGCTTGGTGCCGAGCAGCGCCGTGACGGGCCGCGCATTCTGCTGGGTGGTCATAGAAATCCGTTCCTTCCCAGCGTCAGAGCTTGATCTCGATGTTCACGTCGGCCGGCAGGTCGAGACGCATGAGCGAGTCGACTGCCTTCGGCGTGGGATCGATGATGTCGATGAGCCGCTTGTGCGTGCGCATCTCGAAGTG
>JAYTSH010000428.1:0-7971 GCA_043745755.1 Cellulomonas sp.
GCGCTGCACCGAGGTCACCGTCGAGCCGGTCCGCAGGTCGACCCCGAGCGCGACGAGCGCCTCGGCGACCTCGCGGCCCGCGAACGGCTCGGCGCGCGCGAGCAGACGGTCGCCCCGCACGAGCACCGTGACGGCCGCACCCAGGTCGGTGTAGGCGACCGCCATCTCGACCGCGACGACCCCGCCTCCGAGGATCGTGAGCGACGCGGGCACCTCCTGGGCCGAGGTGGCCTCCCGGCTCGTCCAGGGCGCCGCCCCGGCCAGCCCGTCGACGTCGGGCAGGGCAGGCTCGCTCCCGGTCGCCACGACGACGGCGTGCCGCGCCCGCAGGACCGTCTCGAGGCCCATGTCGTCCTCGACGAGAACCGTGCGCGGACCGGCGAAGCGCGCGCGGCCCCGCACGAGCGTGATCCCCGCGCCATCGAGCCACTCGACCTGGCCGTGGTCGTCCCAGTGGGACGCGAACCTGTTGCGGCGCGCGAGGGCGCCAGCGACGTCGAGCTGGCCGGTGACGGCGCCGGCCGCGCCCGGCACGGCTCGCGCCGCGGCGAGGACCGCCCCCGGACGCAGCAGCGCCTTCGACGGCATGCAGGCCCAGTACGAGCACTCGCCCCCGACGAGCTCGTCCTCGACGACGACGACGCTCAGACCACCGCGCCCGGCCCGGTCAGCGACGTTCTCCCCCGTCGAACCGGCTCCGAGCACGACGACGTCGTACTGGCGAACCTCGGGTGGTTGCTGCTTGGCCTCGCTCATGGTCGCTCCGTCCCGCCGTGGATGGTCGGTCCCATCGTGGCGCGCCGCACCGGATCCGGCTACCGGACACCGCCCGAGGAGCCGACGGCGCACCGGTGCGGTCCGCCCATGATGAAGGCCCCCGACCGAACCGGTCAGGGGCCATCATCTCCATGCGACGTGCTGGCTTCCGCCATGCTGTGGTGCGCCATCATGGACTCGAACCATGAACCCGCTGATTAAGAGTCAGCTGCTCTGCCAATTGAGCTAATGGCGCGCGGGGCGAAACGTTACCACCGGTCAGGCGCAGAGACGAACTCGCACCCCCGACCGTGCTGTGCGTCACTCCTGAGCGGCCTCAGGATCTCCAGCGAGCTCGTCGGAGGCCTGTTCGGAGGCCTGTTCGACATCGAGATCGGCCTCCCACCAGGCATCGTCAGGCAGGCCCTCGGTCTCGAGGATCACCTGGGACGCCGGGCCGTCCGGGGCGACGAGATCCGCGAGGAGTGTCAACGGAACGCCTTCGGCGAGCAGCTGCATCACGGAGCTGGCGGGATCTGCCGGACGGGGCGCCGATGCGTCGGAGCCGGTGTGGTCGTCGGGTGCGCCGACGTCCACGGTGAGGTCTTGGTCGTTCTGAACCACGCGTTGGTCCCCTCTGTTTGCCGATCCACCATCGGAACACCGGAGGGACCCCGGCGCAAGTCCTCGACTCCGATCTCGGGCCGTCGCCAGCCCGTCACAGGTACAGGCCGGTTCCTTCGCCGCCGGCCCTCGGCTGCGCGACGGCATGAACGTCCTTCTCCCGGAGCAGCAGGTACGTGCGGGCGTCGAGCTCGACCTCGCCACGCTCGTCAGGGTCGAACAGCACGCGGTTGCCCACCTCGACCTGCCGGACCTGTTGGCCCGCCGCGACGACCGTGCCCCACGCGAGGCGCTTGCCGACGACAGCGGTCGCGGGAATCACGATGCCGCCCGACGAGCGGCGCTCGGCGGCGTCGAGGTCCAGCTCGACCAGCAACCGGTCGTTGAGCATGCGGATCGGCACAGTGGGCCGTTCGGAGGACGGGGATGCGCTCACGTTCACCGACGCTACCGCGACCGTAGGCTGTCATCGCCGCGCAGCGGCCCGACGCCGCACCGACCACGATCCAGGAGCGCCATGCCTCGCCTGTCCCCCGGAGACCTCGCCCCCGACTTCACGCTCCCGACCGCCGACGGCGGTGCCGTGACGCTCTCCGACCTGCGCGGGCAGCACGTCGTCGTGTACTTCTACCCCGCCGCGATGACCCCGGGCTGCACCACACAGGCATGCGACTTCCGCGACTCCCTCTCATCGCTGGCCGCCGCCGGTTACGCGGTCGTCGGCATCTCTCCCGACCCGGTCGACAAGCTGGCCACGTTCGCTGCGGAGGACGGCCTGACGTTCCCGCTAGCGTCCGACGTCGACAGGTCGGTGCTGGCGGGCTGGGGCGCGTACGGCGAGAAGAAGCTCTATGGCAAGACGGTCACGGGCGTCATCCGCTCGACAGTCGTCGTCGACCCGGACGGCAGGGTCGAGCTCGCGCAGTACAACGTGAAGGCCACCGGGCACGTCGCCAAGCTCCGGCGCGATCTGAAGCTCGCCTGACGCTGAGCCACGAGGCCACTGGCCTCCGGGCGCTGACGAGCACCGTCTCGACCCTGTGGAATCATCGGAGCGCGCGGGAGTGGTGAAACGGCAGCCACGCCAGGTTTAGGTCCTGGTGCCCCCACGGGCGTGCGGGTTCGAGTCCCGTCTCCCGCACCAGGTCACCTGCACAGGCGGGCCTGTTGCGCGCGTGCGCGGCGGGCCCGTCGGGGCTGTGCGGTGCGGTGGTCTCAGCTCTGCGTGCCGGGACGAGCCGCGGCGATCTGCGCTCGCACGTCGTCCATGTCGAGCTCCTTGACGCCCTGCAGCACCTGCTCGAGCGCCGGCCCGGGCAGGGCACCTGCCTGGCTGAAGACGAGGACACCCTCGCGGAACGCCATGAGCGTCGGGATCGAGGAGATGTTCAGCTCGGCGGCGAGCTCCTGCTCAGCGTCCGTGTCGACCTTGGCGTGCACGACGTCTGGGTGCTGCTCGGACGACGTCTCGAACACCGGACCGAAGCGCTTGCACGGGCCGCACCACTCCGCCCAGAAGTCGACGAGGACGATGTCGTTGTCGTTGATCGTCTGCTGGATCGTGGTACCGGTCAGCTCGGTCGTGGCCATGTGGTCCTCCTCAAGGTTCGTGGCTTGCGGCCGGTAGAGCGCTCCGGAGCGTCCGGGTATTCCCGGCGCTGGTGCGCGTCGGTGCGACTGGCGGCCCCTGTCCGGGGTAGAAAAGGCACCGTGACCGATACCGCCGAGTACCCTCGCGAGCCCGAACATCCCTCCGGCTGGCTCAGCAACGACGCGATGGCGACCGCGCGCCGGACGATTCCGCTGCTGTACGTCGATGCTGTGCCGGTGCGCGTCGACGACTCGGGCGACGTCGTGGCCGTCGGGCTCCTGCTCCGGGTCAACCAGGAGGGGGCGATGTCCCGCGCGCTCATCTCCGGTCGGGTCATGTACCACGAGCGTGTGCGCGACGCGCTGCTGCGGCACCTCGAGAAGGACCTCGGGCCGGTCGCGCTCCCCCAGATCCCGCCGTCCCCGCAACCGTTCACCGTCGCGGAGTACTTCCCCACGCCAGGCATCACCGCCTACCACGACCCGCGTCAGCACGCTGTCTCGCTCGCGTACGTGGTCCCGGTCGCGGGCGACTGCCGGCCGCAGCAGGACGCGCTCGACCTCGCGTGGCTCACGCCGGAAGAGGCCCTCGCCGAACGTATCCAGCTCGAGATGACCGGTGGGCACGGGGCGCTGCTGCGGCAGGCGATGGCCCACGTCGGGCGGATCGCTTAGGGCGCATCGCGGTCAGCAGGGTCAGCCGAGCTCGAGCTGGGGCCAGTCGGCGAGATCCGCGCGCATGCGTCGGTCGTGGGTCGCGACGACGACTGCCGCCGACGTCGCACGGAGCGCCGCCGTGAGCTCGTCGACCAGACCGATCGACAGGTGGTTGGTCGGTTCGTCGAGCAGCAGGACGTGCGGTGCGGCCAGCACCGCGCACGCGAGGTCGAACCGGCGACGCTGACCGGCCGACAGCTCGGCGAGCGGCCGCTCCAGGTCCTCCTCGGTGAGCAGCCCGATGTACGCGACCGGCACGAGCTGGTCGGGGTCGAGCGCTCCCGCGGCGAGCAGGTCGAGCGCACAGCGTGCGTAGGCGTCGAAGCCGCTCATCGAGGCCGGGCCGATCGGTCCGGCCGAACCCGGCGCTCCCTCCTGGCCGAGGATGCCGAATCGCACGCCAGCAGCGAGCGTGCGCGTACCGCGACTCATCGGGACCGATCCGGCCAGGGCCGCCAGGAGCGTCGACTTGCCCGAGCCGTTGGGGCCAGTGACCAGGAGCCTGCCGCTCGGCGGCAGCTCGACACGGGTTCCCGCAAGGTCGAGCCGGACGCGGGGGGCGACACCGTCGACCCGCGGCGCGCGCAGCTCGAGCAGCGGACCGCTCGTGTACCGCGGTGGGAGCGTCGGCAGATCCGGGAACGCCAGCTCGAGCGGCGGCACGGGGACCTCGACCGCCGCGGCCTCGAGCCGCTGGATGAGCCGGTCGGCAGCCTTGACGTGGCCTCGGGCGTGCGTGGCCCGGCGGTTCGGTCGGGACCCCTTGAGCGGCCGCCACGCGTCCGAAAGCCCCTCGTAGGACGCGTCGAGCTGGGTGGCCAACATCTCGGCACGCTTGCGCTCGGCCGCGTGCCGGGCACGCCAGCGTCGCAGCGCCTGGTCCTTCATGAACCGGTAGGTGGCATACCGCGTCGCGCCGTAGAGGACCGGTCCCCCGTCCATCGATGGGTCGAGGTCGAGGATCGCCGTCATGACGTCGTCGAGCAGCTGACGGTCGTGCGTCACGATGACGACGACCCCCTGCCAGCTGCGCAGATGGGCGGTGAGGTACTCGATCCCGACGGCATCGAGGTGGTTGGTCGGCTCGTCGAGCAGGAGGATGTCGGCGCGCTCAGCGATACGGCACGCGAGCCGGACGCGATAGCGCTCGCCCACGCTGAGCTCGTCGAGCCGGCGCTGCGGGTCACGCGGGGCGCCGAACCGCGTGAGCGCCTCGTCGACGCGACGGTCGACGTCCCACGCCGCGAGCTGCTCGGCACGCGACATGACGACCCCGAGCGTCCCGAGGTCGCCGGAGTCGTGGTCGAACGCGGCGATCGCGGCGTCGAGCTGCGCGGCCACCGCCCGAACCCCGGACAGCGCCTCGCCGGTCAGCGTCCCCACGGTCGCGTCGGGACGGAAGTCGAGCTCCTGGGCGACCACTGCGATGCGCCCGACGACCCGCACCACGCCGCCCTGCGGATCGAGCTCACCGGCCAGCACGCGCAGGAGCGTCGTCTTGCCGGCGCCGTTCTCTCCGACGACCCCGATGCGCGCGCCGTCCGAGGCCACAAGATCCACGCGCTCGAGCACGGCGCGGCCCGGGTAGGCGTAGGTGATCGCGTCGGCCGCGAGGTGGACGGGCCCGAGCGCCAGGTCTGCTGCGCCGCGAGCACCGGGGCCGCGCTCAGCCACGTGCACTCACCTGCCGAGCGCGACCGCGATGGCCGGCGCCAACGCGCGGAACGCCTGACCGCGGTGGCTGATCGCGTTCTTCTCGGCCGGGGTGAGCTCGGCGCACGTGCGCGTCTCGCCCTCAGGGACGAGCACCGGGTCGTAACCGAACCCGCCGCTGCCGTGCGCTGCGAGCGCGAGGCGGCCCACGAGGTGACCGATCTCGACGTGCTCGGTGCCGTCCGGCGTCACAAGAGCCGCCGCGCACGTGAACCGGGCACGCCGATGCTCGGCGGCGATGTCTCCGAGCTGCGCGAGCAGCAGGTCGAGGTTCGCGGCGTCGTCGCCGTGCCGGCCAGCCCAGCGCGCGGAGAAGATGCCGGGCGCGCCGCCGAGCACGTCGACGCACAGTCCCGAGTCGTCGGCGAGCGCAGGCAGACCGGTGAAGGCCGCGAGCGCGCGCGCCTTGAGCAGAGCGTTCGCGGCGAACGTCAGCCCGTCCTCGACGGGTTCCGGTGCCCCCAGGTCGCGCGCGCCCACGAGGTCCACGGGGTCGAGACCGGGGAGCAGCGGGGCGAGGATCGCCCGCAGCTCGGTGACCTTGTGCGCGTTGTGGGTGGCGAGGACGAGCCGCGGAGCGCTCGCTCTCACGCGCCGGTCCCGGACGACCCGACCGGCAGCGCCACGCCGCGGGTCGCGCTTCCGTCCGACGCAGGTGCGGCGAGCGCCGCGAGCTGGATGCGGTTGAGCTCGGCGGTGCCGGCGACCGACAGGTCGAGCAGGACGTCGAGCTCGCGCCGGTCGAACGGGGCGTGCTCGGCGGTACCCTGGACCTCGACGAAGGTGCCCGCGCCGGTGACGACGACGTTCATGTCCGTCTCGGCGCGCACGTCCTCGACGTACGGCAGGTCGAGCATCGGGACGCCGTCGATGATGCCGACGCTCACGGCGGCGACGGAGTCACGCAGGACAGTGCGACGCGCGTTGATCGCCCCCTTCGCGACACCCCACGCGACCGCGTCCGCGAGCGCGACATACGCGCCCGTGATTGCCGCCGTGCGGGTACCGCCGTCGGCCTGCAGGACGTCGCAGTCGAGCACGATCGTGTTCTCACCGAGCGCCGAGACGTCGATGATCGCGCGCAGCGAGCGGCCGATGAGCCGCGAGATCTCGTGGGTGCGGCCGCCGACCTTGCCACGCACCGACTCGCGGTCCGAGCGGGTGGAGGTCGCGCGCGGGAGCATCGCGTACTCGGCGGTCACCCACCCCTCACCGGAGCCCTTGCGCCAGCGCGGCACCCCCTCGGTGAACGAGGCGACGCACAGGACCTTCGTGCCGCCGAACTCGACGAGGACGCTGCCCTCGCCGGCGTCGAGGAAGCGCCGGGTGATCGTGACCGGGCGCAGCTCGTCGGGGCGGCGGCCGTCGGCCCGCAGTGTCGTGGTGGAAGGCGTCATGCGGACAAGCCTAACCGTGGGCTCCCCCACGGCTCGTATCGTCAGAGCGTATAGACGGCGCCCGGGGCGGCCAGGTCGATCGGTCCGGAATAGACGTCACGCGCCTCGGCGAGCGTCACCAACGGGTCGTTCCAGTCGACCAGGTGCGTCAGGACCAGGCGCCCCACACCGCCGTCGGCGGCCACGAGGCCCGCGCGCCGGCCGGTGAGGTGCACCCCGCGCAAGGCGTCGTCCCGGCCCTCGACGTAGGCAGCCTCGGCGAGCAGCAGGTCCGCGCCCGCAGCGAGGGCCACGACACCGTCGCAGAGGTCGGTGTCCCCCGTGTAGGCGATCGTGACGGACCGTCCGGGCTCGAGCGACGACGGGCCGGTCACCCGCACACCGAACGCCGGGATCGGGTGCGCGACCTCGACCGGCTCGAGCGTGAACGGGCCGACGGCGATCGCGCCGCCCGCCACCCACTCGCGCACGTCGAACTGCTCGGCGACCGTCGTCGCCGGGTCCTTGCCGGCCATCACAGCCAGCCGGTCGGCCGTCCCGGCCGGACCGTACAGCGGGACCTGGTCGCACGCACCCTTGGGCCGATAGCGCCGCAGCACGTTGAGAACGATGAGGTCTGCGACGTGGTCGGAGTGCAGGTGGGAGACCGCGATGACGTCGAGCGCCGTCGGGTCGCCGTAGCGCTGCAGCGGACCGAGAGCGCCGTTGCCGAGGTCGAGCAGGACGGTCCACGTCCGGTCCGCGCCGTCGGCGCCCGGTGCCTGGGCCTGCACGAGGTAGCCGGACGCCGCCGCGTCCGCGCTCGGGAACGACCCGGCACAGCCGAGGACGACGAGCCTCACCGCAGGGCACCGAGCAGTTCGACCGCACCGACCTCGGGTCCGAGGAACCTGCGCGCGAGCGCCTGGAACGAGACCGGGTCACCCGTCGCGATGAACCGGTGCACGGCCGGGCCGGAATCCGACCCACGCTCGAGGTCGTGCGCGACGAGCGTCCGGTAGACGTCCTTCGCGGTCTCCTCAGCGCTCGACACGAGCGTGACGTCCTCGCCCATCACGTAGGAGATGACGCCGGTGAGCAGCGGGTAGTGGGTGCAGCCGAGCACGAGGGTGTCGACGCCGGCAGCACGGACGGGGTCGAGGTACTCGTGCGCGACCGCCATGAGCTCGGGGCC
>JAYTSH010000429.1:0-2265 GCA_043745755.1 Cellulomonas sp.
CCGCTGCCGCGTTCGCAGCCGCTGTGGCGCTCTGTTGTCGTCACGGGACTGGTCGACGAGCAGGTCGGTCTCGTCGTGGTGCTGCACCACGTGCTCGCCGACGGGATCGGTGGCCTCGCGGTGCTCGCTCGCCTGGTGGACGGCGACGGGTCGGTGTCGCCTGTGCCTGTGGACTTCGGGCGCGCGGGAGCGGCGCGCCCCGGGCCACGTGCCTGGGACCTGCTCGCTGACAGCGCCGTCGACCGCTGGCACACGCTGCCGGGAGCCCTCAAGGCCGTGGTCCGAGTGCATCGCGGTCGCGTCGAGCTGGGTCGTGGCGGTCGGGGCGCACCTCGGTGCTCGCTCAACGCACCGACCGGCCAACGCCGCAAGGTCGCGACGGTGGAGGTCGACCTCGACCCGGTGCGCGCCGCTGGCCGACGTTCCGGAGCGACCGTCAACGACGTCCTGCTCGTGGCTGTGAGTGGCGCGATGGCCCGCGTCCTGCACGGTCGTGGGGAGGAGGTGGCGGAGCTGGTGGTCTCAGTGCCCGTCTCGGCCCGCGCCTCGACGACGAGCCATGACCTGGGCAACCGGGTGGGTGTGATGGCGGTCCGGGCACCGGTCCACGGATCCGTGCCGGAGCGTCTGGCGCGGGTAGCCCAGATCACTCGAGCGCAGAAGACGCACGCGCGGGGAGCGTCCGCGGCCCTGGTCGGACCGGTGTTCCGGCTCTTGGCCTCAGCAGGGCTCTTCCGGTGGTTCGTCGACCGGCAACGCCTGGTCAACTCGTTCCTCACCAACATGCCCGGACCCACCGGTCCGCTGGCCTTCGCCGGGGCACGGATCCTGCGTGTCATCCCGGTCACCATCACCGCCGGAAACGTCGGGGTCGCCTTCGCTGCCCTGTCCTACGCCGGAAGACTCAGCGTCACGGTCATCGTCGACCCGGACGTCGTCCCCGAGGTCGACGACGTCGTCGCTGCCCTCGAGAGCGAGCTGCGGGCGGTCGCCGACGCGTAGCGGCCGGTGCGCCGGTCGACGGGCGGAGCTCGGGACTCAGCTCGTGAGCAGACCGCCGCCTACCCAGGCGCGGATCGCTGCCACGTCCTGCGGGCTGAGGTTCATGCGGGCGCCGCGGCACAGCCCCACGACGTTGTCGGCCCACGTCTCGGCGACCTTCTTCGCGGTGGTCTTCTTCGTCAGGTCGAGACCGGAGTACAGCACCCCCGAGATCACGGTGTTGACCGACGCCCGACCGATGGGCTGGCCGGCCGCCTGGCAGGCGTCCCGCACGCGCCGCGCGGTTTCCGGACGGTCGAACGGAGTGGTGTTCGCGTCGTCGGCAAGGGCCGTGAGCAGGACCCGGTACCGCTCGGTGGGCAGGTTGGGGATGTCCGTGACCTCGACCACCTGACGCTGCAGGGGCGGCAGGTCGACGCCGCTCGCCGTCGGGAGGTCAGCCTCGCTGAACCGCTGGGGATCCCACACGAAGCCAGGCGCCGGGCGTGACGCGGCACCGAGCTCCGGGACCACCTGGGCGAGCCACGGGAAGAAGCTCCCCGCGCCGTGCCAGCCGGAGGTGAGCACGGAGGGGTCAGCCTTCTGGGCGGCTTGCGCGACGACTCCGCCCTTGAGCGGCCGGTCGGCCGCCCCGACGAGCCGGAGCACGGCCTTGCGTGCCGGTGTCGTCGTCGGGGCCAGAGTGGGCGTCTTCCCCCCCTGGGCGGGCCCTGAGGGCCGGCTCGCGGCGCGGCGGCGACCCGCTGGGGCCGCGGCGGGCTCGTCCGGCAGCTCGGTCGTGACGGGCTCTACCAGGGCGACCGGTTCGCCCAGCACGGGGGCCTCCGGGTGCTTGACCAGCTCGGCGAGCTCGTCCGCCGTGACGACGGTGTCCGCCACTGCGCGGTAGGCGCTCGCGGCCGGGCTCGCGGTGATGATCGTGACGCGGCGGTCTGCCGCACGGCACCGGATCGCCAGGGGCGTGAAGTCCGCGTCCGCCGACAGGATGACGAACTCGTCGTACCTGGTCTCGGCGGCGAGAGCGTCCACGGCGTCGAGCACGAGGTTGATGTCGGCACTGGACTTGCCCTGCTGGGTCAACGAGGGGCAGTCGACGACGCTGAACCCCGCACGCGTGAAGTTCGGGCGGAACTGCGAGAAGACCGAGGGGTTGAGGTAGCACGCGCGCACCAGGAACCGCCTCGAGAACTCCCCGTCGGCATCGCTGCCTGTCTCGAGCGCCGTCAGCCAGTGCGCCGGCGACTCGGCGAACGCCTCGGCGGC
>JAYTSH010000430.1:0-2195 GCA_043745755.1 Cellulomonas sp.
CCTTACAAGGACACCTCGTCGGTCGCGCTCAACCCGGTGATCAAGTTCACGACGCTGTTCGGCCTGCTCGCGGTCGAGCTGGCGGTCAGCCTCAGCGACCAGGGCAACCACACCCTGGTCGTCATCCTCGCGGGCGCGTTCTTCCTCATCTCGGCCTACTTCGTGCACCGGTCCTTCTATGGCATGCGGATCCGCACGACGCTCGAGGACGACAGCTCGGAAACCACCGAGCCGGCGCTGGTGCAATCGGGAACGGGTGACGCACGATGAAGATCGCGATCCAGTACGGAGCTGCGCGCGTCGATGCCGACGGGCACGTCGGAGGTCACGACGCCGGTGCGACCCTCGTCCGCCGGCTGCTGCGGGTGTTCCCCGGCGCGCAGCTCATCGGGCCTGTCAAGCGGCAGTGCGAGGGCTTCGACGTGGTCCCGCTGGAGGCCGTCGACGGCGACTCCACAGTCGTCATCACCATGGACGTCATCGACTCCGTGAACATCTGGCGGACCCTGAAGGCCCGGTGCGACGAGCCGAAGATCATGAACTTCGTGTGGTGGAACACCTCGCTGTACTCCAACCCCGTGGAGCACGCCGCGCTCGCGCTGTCCTGCGCGCTGTTCCCGACCTTCGCTAACTCCGAGCGCACCGCGAGCGAGGTCCGCGAGATCATCTCGAGCTGGACCGTCAAGCCGCTCGCGGAGAAGGCCCGGGTCGCCTGGGTCAACCTCGGCATCCGGCTCGAGCACGTGCGCCCCCGCACCGAGCCGCCCGTGCCCGTCGTCCTGTACCCGGCCATCTACCTGACCGACCGCAAGCAGCCCCAGCTCTTCCTCGACGTGGTCGAACGTCTCGCCAAGCGCACGCCCATCAAGGTCGAGGCGCGCCTGCACGAGTCGTCACTGATCTCCGAGAAGGCTATGCGGCTGTCTCGCCACCACTGGGCGTGGGTCGGCCCGCTGACCGCCAACCGGGAGGACTACTGGCAAGCCCTCGCGCGCACGACGGCGTTCCTGGCGACGGCCACCGACGAGTCCTACGGACTGGAGTACATCGAGGCCCTCGTCGCAGGCGCGGTCGGCGTGTTCCCCGACCGCCCGTGGGTGCAGGCGATCCTGCCCGCCGCCTACCCGTTCATCTACAGCACGCCCGCGCAGGCCGAGGAGTTGCTGTACCGAGCGGTCACGGACACGGCCGCGTGCCGGCGTGAGCTCGACCTCGCGGCCGACGGCGACTTCGCTCAGTGGCTGCGCTCCCGGCACGACGACGACAAGTTCGAGATGACCATGGCCGACGAGGTCGTGGAGTGGTTCGGGAGCTGAGCCGCCCGAGGTCGCGTCAGTGCGGCGGGTGCAGCCGGGGTGCCGGTATCGATTCGACACCGGGCGCTGCAGCGGGCCACACGAGCAGGGTCGCGCACGGGGCATGGTCGACCACGAATCGGGTGGCCGGGGCGAGCGAGTGCGGGCCGAGCCGTCTCAGGTCGCCGTCGCGTGCCACGACCAGAAGGTTCATGCCCTCGGCCGCTGCGACGACCTCACGCTCGACCCGCCCCGAACGCTGCTCGACTCGCACGTCGCGACCTGCGGCCTGCGCCGCAGCATCGAGGAGCTCACGCCCCGCGGCCTCGGCCAGATCCCGGACCCGCGTCCCCGGTTCTTGGTCGGCCCGGCTCGCCCGGCCCAGGAGCCCTGCGAACGCCCCGCCGGCTGCTGCTGGGACGGCATCGTCCACGACGTGGAGCAGCGTGATGTGGGCCGCCGCGGGGGCGAGCTCCCGGGCGGCCGCGACACATGATGGCCACGTCGACTCGTTGATCCAGACGAGCACATTCATCTGCGTCACCCTGCAATCCCTCCGATCGTTGCGAGCGAGAGCCAGAGGGCCCCGGCGCCGCCGAGCAGCGTGGCAGGAACGCTCCACGCCCCCAGTCTGCTGAACTCGCCGATGGTCGGCTCGGCACCGTGCTCGCGGAGCACGCGACGCCACAGGAGCGTCGCGAGCGAACCGACGTACGTGAGGTTGGGCCCCAGGTTCACACCGAGCAGCGCGGCGAGAACGGCCGATGGTCCGCCCGTCGCTGCCGCGAGCGGCACGAGGAGCAGAACCGCTGGGAGGTTGTTGAGGAGGTTCGCGAGGACCGCGGCCACCCCGGCGATCGCGAGCAGCGCGAGGAAGGAGGAGCCCGCCGGAAGGAAGCC
>JAYTSH010000431.1:0-9839 GCA_043745755.1 Cellulomonas sp.
CACGCCTGACCTGCTCGCAATCCTGGGCCGGTGCGGGTTCGGGCTGCTGCAGCTCCCGTCGCACGTCGCGGGCGACCCCGAGGAGGGTCAGGGGGTGACCGGGATCGCCCGGGACGCCGCCGACTACGCGCGCGCCGGGTTTGTGGTCGTGGTCCTCGCCGTCGCCCAGGTGCATGCCGGAGCCGTGTGGCGAAGCGCGCTGCGGCGCGAGCTTGACCGGTGGGGTGCCGATCCGCTGCCCGAGCTCGAGCTGGACGCCACCGGGTGCCCGGAGTCGGTCGTCGAGACCTTCCTCAACGAGCAGCTGACCTCGCGTCAGACGGTGGCGGTGGCGCCCGTCTGAGCAGCGTCGCCCTCGCCAGCCCCCACGGCGCGCCGCAGGTCGGGTTCGAGGTAGATGAGCCGGGCGATCGGCACCGCCGCGCGCACCCGCCGCTCGGCCGCGTCGATCGCCAGCGCGACCTGGGCCGCCGTCTCGGCGCCGTCGACCTCGATCTTCGCAGCGACCAGCAGGTCCTCCGGGCCGATGTGCACGGTCCGGAGGTGGATCACGGAGACGACACCGTCACCCAGGAGCGCGGCCTCGATCGCGCGGACGTCCTGCGCTGTCGCCGCCTCGCCGAGGAGCAGCGACCTCGTCTCGAGCGCGAGCACGACGGCGATGACGACGAGCAGCGCACCGATGCTCCCGGTCCCCGCGGCGTCCCAGCGGCCGTTGCCGGTCACGAGCGTGAGAGTGACGCCTGCGAGCGCGAACATCAGGCCGACGAGCGCACCGGCGTCCTCGAGCAGGACGACGGGCAGCTCCGGGGCCTTGGCCGACCGGATGAACTGGACCCACGACTGCCCGGCGCGGGTCCGGTTGGACTCGTGGATCGCGGTCCGGAACGAGTAGCCCTCCATACCGATCGCCGCGACGAGCACCGTGAGAGCCACCCACTGCCACGAGTCGATCGGGTGCGGATCGGCCCACTTGTGCCAGGCCTCGTACAGCGCGAACATCCCGCCGATGCTGAACAGCACGATCGAGACGATGAAGGCGTACAGGTAGCGCTCGCGTCCGTACCCGAACGGGTGCACCTCGTCAGCCTCGCGCCGGGCCCGCCTGCCGCCGACGAGCAGCAGCAGCTGGTTGCCTGAGTCGGCGAACGAGTGCACGGACTCGGCCAGCATCGAGCTCGAGCCCGTGAGGAGGAACGCAACCAGCTTCGTCGCCGCGATGCCGAGATTGGCGCTGAGCGCCGCGATGATCGCCCGCCTACCGCCGTCGTGGGCCATGAGAGTCTCCTGTCAGCACCGACGGGCGGTCGGGCGGGTTCGGTGCAGTCGGGTTTCGGTGCAGGCGGGCGAGCTCAGCGGGTGAGCGGACGGGCGTCGTCCGCGAGGAGCACCGGGATCCCGTCACGCACCGGGTAGGCGAGGGGGTTCTCGGGGTCGGTCGAATGCAGCTCGGGCGAGCCGTCAGGCCCGACGCCGTCGACCAGCTCGGCACCCGTCACGGGGCACCGCAGGATGTCACGCAGCCACGGCTCGAGACCCGGGGTGCCCTCGCGAGCGTCGTTCGATGTCATGTCAGATCCCTTCAGTCAGGCCCGCGCGCACGAGCGCCAGGACGTCGTCGCGCACCTTGACCATGATGTCCTCGTCGGCCGCCTCGACGTTGAGCCGCAGCAGCGGCTCGGTGTTGGACGCCCGGAGGTTGAACCACCACTGCGGCGAGGTGCCCCAGTGCGAGACGGTGAGCCCGTCGAGCTCGTCGACCTCGACCGGGCCGGCGCCCTGGTCGGTGACATAGGCCAGCACGACCCGTGCCCGCGCCGCAGCGACGTCCGCGACGCGGGAGTTGATCTCGCCGCTCGCGGAGTACGGCTGGTACTGCTCGGCCAGTGCGGACAGCGGGTGCGACTGGCCGCCGAGCGCCGCGAGCACGTGCAGCGCGGCGAGCATGCCGGTGTCCGCGAAGAAGAGGTCACGGAAGTAGTAGTGCGCACTGTGCTCACCACCGAAGACGGCGTCGTGCTGCGCCATCTCGGCCTTGATGAACGAGTGCCCGACCCGCGTGCGAACCACGGTGGCACCCGCAGCGCGTGCCAGGTCCGGGACCACACGGGACGTGATGAGGTTGTGGATGATCGTCGGTGTGCGGCCCGCGGCCCGCTCGCGGGCGATCTCTCGGAGTCCGACGAGCGCGGTGACCGCCGACGGGCTGACCGGGTCGCCGTGCTCGTCGACCACGAAGCACCGGTCCGCATCGCCGTCGAACGCGAGCCCGATGTCCGCGCTGTGCGCGACGACGGCGGCCTGCAGGTCGAGCAGGTTCGCCGGCTCGAGCGGGTTGGCCTCGTGGTTCGGGAACGTGCCGTCGAGCTCGAAGTACAGCGGGACGACGTCGAGGGGCAGCGCCGGGAGGCCAGCGCCGGTACCGAGCACTGCCGGCGCGGTGAACCCTGCCATGCCGTTGCCGGCGTCGACGACGACCTTGAGCGGGCGGATGGCGGACAGGTCCACGAGCGAGCGCAGGAACCCCGCGTAGCCCGCCAGCAGGTCCCGCTCCACGACGCTTCCCGCGGCGCCGTCGCCGGTCGGTACCGGGACACCCGTGGCCAGGTACTGCGCGGCGACGTCACCTATGCCCGCCAGGCCTGAGTCCTGACCGACCGGGCGCGCACTCGCGCGGCACATCGTGATGCCGTTGTACGCGGCCGGGTTGTGGCTCGCGGTGAACATGGCGCCCGGGACGTCGAGCAGACCCGACGCGTAGTACAGACCGTCCGTCGACGCCAGCCCGATGAGCGTCACGTCGACCCCGCGCGAGGTCAGGCCGTCGGTGAACGCCGCGACGAGCCCCGGGCCCGACGCGCGCATGTCGTGGGCGACGACGGCCTGCGGACGCCCGCCCGCTGAAGCCTCGGGGACGACGACGACGTCGGCAAAGGCAGCGCCGATCGCCCGCACGACCTCGGGGCTGAGCTGGTCGGGGACGACGCCGCGCACGTCGTAGGCCTTGATGAGGCCCGACAGGTCGGGCGCCGACCCGGCGGCAGCGGTCACTGCGGCGTCCGTGGGCACGCAGTAATTCTACTGGTCACCGCTTGGCGCTGCGCTCGAGCACGTCCTCGCGGGTCAGCTCGTCACCCGTGCCGTCGAGCGCGAACCACGACCGTTCCTCGCACTGGTGGCACGACACGAACACGACGGCAGTGCCGTCGCCGAGCACCATCCGCAGCTGCGTGAGGAGCGTCCCCCGGCACGACCGGCACTCCGACCCACCCGGGCCGGCCATGTCGTCACCCTGGAGGAGGGAACCCAGCGGCTCCGTCGCGATCGCAAGCTTGCGCGCACGCGGATTGCGGCCGGGCTCGTCCGAGGATGCGGCGCCACTCCTCGTGGGCGTCACGCGCTCAGCCCTCGTCCCCACGCAGGATTCGCAGGTGGCCGCGACGCGGTGCGCTGCCTTCGGCCAGCACCGAGGCCGGTGCGAGCCGGCCGGCGGGCTCGACGGCGGCAGCTCGGGCAGTCGCGCGCGGTCGTCCGGCCTCGCGCACGGCGTCGGCCAGCGCGAGCAGGTCGTCCTTGCTCGGACCCACCTCGACGAAGTCGGGCGTCAACCGCACGACCTCCCAGCCTCGGGGCGCCGTCAGCCTCGCGGCATGCTCCATGCACAGGTCGTACGAGTGCGGCTCGGCCGTGGTCGAGAGCGGACCGAGGACTGCCGTCGAGTCCGCGTACACATAGGTCAGGGTGGCGACGGCCGACCGGACGCACGCCGGGCGCGAACACTGCCGGACGGATCTCACAGGGTGACGGTACCGCCGCCAGGGAACCACGACGCACGGGCACGCCGCGTTACAGTGCCGAGGTGAGCTCCCCCGTCCCCCACGAGCCAGTCGAGCCGCGCCCCGTCCGGCGCCGCGACCGGCGCGGACGCGGACCGCGCGGACCGTTGCTGCCCGCCACCGTGCCCGCCTACCGATCGCGCGCGCGGCGCTTCGACGAGCTCGTCCTCGGTGCGGTCGACGGGCTCGAGAAGCAGTGGTCCCGCCAGCTCGAGGGCACCGAGTTCGCGGTCGAGGACGTCCCGCCGTCCAACCCGGCGCCGTGGGAGCGCGGTGGCGTACCGCTCGGGCGGTACTTCCCCGCCGACGCCGGGCTGCCCGCTCGCATCGTCGTCTACCGCCGCCCGCTCGAGACCCGCGCGCTCGACCACGACGACCTCGCCGATCTCGTGCACGACGTCGTCGTCGAACAGGTCGCGCACCTCCTCGGCCGCTCGCCCGACGACGTGGACCCGGGGTACTCGGACGGGCACTGACGGTGTGTCAGATGCCCACGTCGGGCTGGGTCTCGATCCACGCGCACAGCCGCTCGATGCCCTCGGCCAGGCCGTAGCGCGGCTTCCAGCCCAACACGGTCGCCGCCAGCTGCACGTCGGCCCACGCATGGCGCACGTCACCCTGGCGGTACTCACCGGTCACGTGCGGTTCAGGGGCACCGTAGCGTTCCGCGATCAGCTGCCCGGCGCGGGCGATGGTCTGCTGCTCGCCGGCACCGATGTCGATCGGAGTCGTTCCAGGGCGCTCAGCTGTCACGGCGGCGAGGATGGCCCGTGCGACGTCATCGATGAGGACGAAGTCACGCCGCATCCCCCCGTCCTCGTAGAGCGGGATCGATCGACCAGCACGGGCGAGACGGCAGAAGAGCGACAGGATGCCCGTGTAGGGATTGATCAGGGACTGGCCCGGTCCGTAGACGTTCTGGAGTCGCAGAACTACCGGCTCGACGCCGAACGACTGGGCCCAGGCTGTGAGCAGGTTCTCCTGCGCCAGCTTGGTAGCCCCGTAGATGCTGACCGGGGCCGGCACGGTCGCAGTTGCGGACATCGCGACCGGCTCGGCGCCCGGGAAGTCCCACTGGCCCCGCTCGAGGATGTCTCGCGTGCGCTGCCCCGGGTAGAACTGCTCCCCAGCGGCGCCACACCACCACGCGCCCTCTCCGTACACCGCTCGACTGCTCGTCAGCACGATGCGTCGAGGCATGACCTCGTGCCGCACCAGCGCGTCCAGAAGCTGAGTCGTCCCGACCACATTCGTCTGTGCGTGACGGCTTGCTTCTGAGAGCGACTGCCCGGTCCCGGTCTCAGCGGCCAGGTGCACGATGACATCGGGCACCAGCTGGGCGAACATTGAGTCCCAGACTGCCGCGTCTGTCACATCCCCGACGACGAGCTGAGCCCGCGCGTCCAGCGCCTCAGGTCGTTCGGCTGACGGATGGATCTGTGGGTGCAGATTGTCGACCACCACGACACGGTCGAACTGGTCGGCAAGACCGGCCGAGATGGCAGTGCCGATGAAGCCGGCGCCGCCCGACACCAGAACCGTCCCGAATCCTGCCGAGTCGCCCCTCCGGGGATCGAGACTGTTCATCACTTGTCACTCCCAGACGCTAGGGCATGCCGTAGAAGGCCGATGACCGCGCCGCTCCGTCGGGCGCGCAGCGCCTCAGGGAGCATCGCCACAGCATGCAGACGCGACACAGGGTGCGCACGCGCAGCACGCGCAGCGCGTCGCCAACCAAGGGCGCCGACCTGGGCCGCAGCGAGACGGAAATACGCGCGCTCACCCTGGAACCGCGTGCCGTCCAGTGACTGGGACTCAGATGCGCTGCCCCGATGACGGCGATAGCGGAAGCAGACCGTCGGCTCCACCAGGAGGCTCCCGCCTGCGGCGACGATGTCGATCACGAGCGCAAGGTCTTGGATGAGCGGCATGCCGTCGCGGAACGGCGTCTCGGCCAGCACATCGCGACGGAATGCGAGGGAAGGCCAGTACAACCAGTCGCCGAAGAGAAGGCTCGCAGCGAGCTCCTCCCCCGCGAGCAGCCGTGGAACGTCCGTGCGGGCGAACTTCCGGCATCGCCTGACGGAGTCCGCAAGCGGTCGCACGACCGTTCCGTTCTCGTCGATGACCTGCACGCCCGGCTGAACTACCGCAGCATCGGGGTAGCGGGCGTGCACCGCAAGCACAACGTCGACATAGTTCGGCAGCAGCACGTCGTCACAGCCGAGGATGACGACCACGTCCTGCGTGGCTCGTGCGACGCAGTTGCGGTAGTTGTCTGTGATGCCACGGTTCGACTCGTTGCGCACGTATCTCACGCGCTCGTCGTGAATCCCAGCGAAGTACCCTGGCACGTCGCCGCCCGGGTAGGCGTCGTCGACCACGGTGAGCAACCAGTCGCTGTTGTCTTGTGCAAGGACGCTACGTACTGTCTGCTTCAGCATCTCAGGATCACCCCAGAAGGGTACGAAGATGTCGAGCGGCATGGCTGCAATATCCTTCGGATCGGGGTGCACCCAGGCTACACGCGGCGCAAACTGACCAGACGCCGGATCGCTTGGGCGCCCGGGCGTCGCCGACAATGGGTCGCCTGCACAGCACGCGCCGCCAGGTGCGCGCGGGCCGAACGGACGGAGCCGGATGCCTGACGAAGGACGCCCACTCAAGGTTGCACTGTCGATGCTCACTCTCGTCCCGGGAGCCATGGGTGGCAGTGAGACCTACGCACGTGAGCTCATCCGAACGCTTGGGCGCTCAACCACGATCGAAGCGACGACGTTCGTCTCACGATCAGCCGGGGGCTTCAGCACGGCCGTGACCGAGCACGTCGTCGGCGGAGTGCTGGGTGGACCGAGCCCTCGGGCACGCGCACGAAGCATGGTGGAGGCTGGACTGCTTCACCGGGGCGCCATCCGGCGCGCGCAATCCAGCTTCGACGTCGTGCACGCCCCCTTCAGCGTCATGGTCCCGCCGGCCCCCGCGACGACACCGCTGGTCCAGACGCTGCATGACGTGCAGCACCTGGACCTTCCGCATCTCTTCAGCCGCCGCAAGCGCGAGTATCGCCGGGTCTTCTATGATCGAACCGCGTCAAGGTCAGCCGCCGTCATCACGGTGAGCGAGTTCGCCAAGAGTCGAATCCTTCTCCACCTCGGGCTGGATGCCGACCGTGTCTTCGTGGCACACCTGGGTGTCGAGAACTCCGCGGTGGCGCCGCAGCTCGGTCAGCGGGAGAACTTTCTCCTCTATCCGGCGCGCGGCTGGGAGCACAAGAACCATCCTCGGCTCGTCGCCGGGGTCAGACTCTTGCGCGAGAACGACCCGACGCTTCGGCTCGTGCTGACCGGCGGAGGGCTCGATGCGCTCGGCACGCTGCCCGGCTGGGTCGACGTGCGTGGGATAGTTTCGGCGGCGGAGCTTCAGTCGCTCTACCGGCGCGCTCGTGCGTTGGTGTTCCCCAGCTTGTACGAGGGATTCGGACTTCCGCCGCTCGAGGCTATGGCGGCTGGATGCCCGGTTGTGGCGTCGCACGCTGGGTCGCTGCCCGAGATCTGCGGCGAGGCAGCCGTCCTGTTCGACCCGTATGACGTCGAAGACCTCGCACGCGCGGTGAGGGAGGCTGACGGCCGCACTTCGGAACTCCAGACCCGCGGGCTCGAACGGATCGGCCACTTTTCATGGGAACGGTGTGCGGCTGTTCACGAGGAGGCGTACCGCTACGCTGCCGGGCACTGACCGCAACGGTGAGCGGGTTCTCCCGACGGTCCACGGCCGGCACGAACCCCCTATCCTGGCTCCGTGCTTGATGATCCCCTCCGCGTAGCGCTCACAGTCGAGCAATGTTGGCAGCGGGTCCCCGGCGGCTCCGGAACCTACATCGTCGAACTGACGCGAGCGCTGACGGACACCGCGGGGATCGACGTCGTGGGGCTGGCCGCCCGTCACGGCGGACCACCCGCTGGCGATTGGTCGCTCGACATCCCCGTGCAACACTCGCGGCTGCCTCGCCGCCCGCTCTATGACGCGTGGCAACGGCTCCACTTCCCCAGCGCCGAAAGCCTGGCCGGAGGCGCCGATGTCGTGCACGCAACCACCTTGGCGATCCCGCCAACGCGCTGCCCCCTCGTCGTCACGGTGCACGATGTCGCGTTCCTGCACGATCGGACGCATTTCACTCGGCGCGGCAATGCATTCTTCCGCCGCGCGCTCGAGCACTCGCGCGTGGCCGCGCGCGCGGTGATCGTGCCCTCCCAGGTGACCGCCGACGATTGCGTCGAGGCAGGGATCGACGCAGCGCGGATCACCGTTGTCCCGCACGGTTCACGAGCGACAACACCCTCCTCGGCATACGTCGAGGCCTGGCGCGCCCGCGCCGGAGTCGAGCGGGACTACGTGATGTGGTGCGGGACCGCGGAGCCGCGCAAGAACTTGCCGACCCTGCTCGCTGCGTTCGCCGCACTCGCACCAGCATTGCCGGACCTCGACCTGGTCCTCGTCGGTCCGCGAGGTTGGGGTCCGTCCGTGACGCTGCCCCCGGGTCTCCCTCCGAGCCGTGTCCATGTCCTCGGCCATCTCGACCGCAAGAACCTGGACGCGGCCTACGCAGGGGCGAGCGCCTTCTGCTTCCCCTCGATCCGTGAGGGTTTCGGGCTGCCGGTGCTCGAAGCCATGCAGCACGGCACGCCGGTCGTCACCTCGCGTGGAACGGCGTGTGCTGAGATCGCCGGCGACGCTGCACTGCTGGTCGACCCGATTGACGTCCACGCGCTCGCCGATGCGCTGAAGCAGGCCGTCGGCCCCGCAGCAGCCGACCTGCGCCGTCGCGGGGTCGCGCGCGCCGAACAGTTCTCGTGGGAGGCCGCAGCGTCGACGACCGCGTCCATCTACCGATCGATCGCCTGACGCGTCGCCCAATGCTGGTGTCGGCGCGCGCACATCCGGTCAGCCGAGGCCGAGCCGTGTCCCGGCGCGCACCGGGACCTGCGTGACGTCCTGACCGTCGGGGGTCGGGAGGAGAACCGACAGCAGCATCCCGTCCGGCTGCGTCACGGTGACGAGCAGTGACCATGCGACCCGCACGCCCGCAGGGTTGTCGCGTGCGGGCTCGATCTCGATCCCGGTGACGTCGAGACCGAGGCTCGCGACGTCGATCAGGGTCGTGCTTCCGGCGGCGACGTCGACCGATCGCTCCGCGAGGACGCCGCCGTTCGAGCCGAGCGCGCGCAGGGTGGCCGTGACCGTGCCGCCCGCGGAGGGGTCGTCGCCGTCGGCGACGGCCGCCAGGACAAGGCTTGCGGCCGTCCCGCGCGGCACGGCGACGAGGCTCCCGGCACCGGGGTACCCGGACGCAGCCCACGCGCGTTCGAGTGTCGGCGTGTCGTCGAGCTGGCCGGGCAGCCCGGGTCGGGTGATCATCGCGGCGGCGACGAGCGGCACCGGCGCGTCGACCACCGCGGTGTACGCACCGGCGGGCAGCCCCCCGAGCGGCACGTCGGTCACCTCACCGGGTGCCAGGTCGATCGAGTCCGCGCCGGGCAGTGCGACGACACCGCCCGCGCCGAGCATCGTGATGTGCGCTACGGCTGCCACCGCTCCCGGCACGAGGAGTCGCAGGACCGCCGGGTCGGCGCCGTCGACAGTCGAGGCGACCACGACGATTCCAGACACGACCTGGCGCGTCGCCGGAGCCGCGCCGGGGACCACGAGGTCCGTACCGGCGGGTGTGAACCCGCGCAGCAACGAGTCCTGCACGTGGGCTGCGATGTTCCCCCCGGCTGCGGTGAGGTGCACGACGAGTCGACGCTGCTCGGCAGCGATCCCGGGAAGCCCGACGACCTGCTCGGCGCCCGGCGCCACGAGGACGTGCGCGCCGCCGGCGAGCTCGACCCGGCCGGACGGGCCCCACACCTCGACGGTCACGTCGGTCGAGGTGCTCCCGGCGTTGTCGATGACGAGGTCCGCCGAGCTCGAGATCTCGGTGCTCCCACCCACGAGCCACAGGTC
>JAYTSH010000432.1:0-6130 GCA_043745755.1 Cellulomonas sp.
CGAGATCTCGTCGGGGAACTTGTTCCCGCGCAGCTGCGCGAGGTAGAGCCCCAGGAGGTACGCGGCGGTGATCTGGGCCAGGAACGCCTTGGTCGAGGCGACGGCGATCTCGGGGCCGGCGTGCGTGTAGAGGACCGCGTCGGACTCGCGCGGGATCGTCGAACCGTGCGTGTTGACGATCGCCAGGACCTTGGCACCCTGCTCGCGCGCGTGGCGGACCGCCATCAGGGTGTCCATCGTCTCGCCGGACTGCGAGATCGCGACGACGAGGGTCTTCTCGTTGACGACCGGGTCGCGGTACCGGAACTCGTGCGCGAGCTCGACCTCGACCGGGATGCGGCACCAGTGCTCGATCGCGTACTTCGCGACGTGCCCGGCGTAGGCCGCGGTCCCGCACGCGATGACGATGATCTTGTCGATCGAGCGCAGCACGGACTCGTCGATGCGCAGGTCGTCGAGGACGAGGTGGCCCGCGAGGTCGGTGCGCCCTAGCAGGGTGTCCGCGACCGCCTTCGGCTGGTCGTGGATCTCCTTGTCCATGAACGAGCGGTAGCCGCCCTTCTCCGCGGCGGTGGCGTCCCAGTCGACGGTGTAGCGCCGTCCTTCGGCCGGACCCCCGGCGAAGTCGGTGACGACGACCGACGTCGGCGTGATCGTCACGACCTGGTCCTGGTCGAGCTCGAGCGCGTCCTTCGTCTGCGCGATGAACGCCGACACGTCCGACCCCAGGAAGTTCTCGCCGTCGCCGAGCCCGACGACGAGGGGCGAGTCGTGCCGTGCGCCGACGACGACGTCGGGGATGTCGGCGTGGACCGCGAGCAGGGTGAATGTGCCCTGCAGGCGCTGGACGACGGCGGTCAGCGCGGCCGTGAGGTCGCCGTGCACGTCGTACGCGCGAGCGAGCAGGTGCGCCACGACCTCGGTGTCCGTCTCGGACGTGAAGGTCGTGCCGGCAGCGAGCAGCTCCGCCTTGAGCGCGATGAAGTTCTCGACGATGCCGTTGTGGATCACCGCGACCTTGCCGACGACGTGCGGGTGCGCGTTGACGTCGGTGGGACCGCCGTGCGTCGCCCAGCGCGTGTGCCCGATGGCAGCCGTCGAGGCCGGCAGCGGATCGAGGTCGAGTGCCTCGATGAGGTTGACGAGCTTGCCGGCCTTCTTGGTGACCGCGAGCTTGCCGTCGCCCGTCCCGGTCAGCGCGACGCCCGCCGAGTCGTACCCGCGGTACTCGAGGCGCCGAAGTCCCCCGAGGACGACCTCGAGGGGGCGCCCGCTGGGCTGCTGGCTACCGACGTATCCGACGATTCCGCACATGGCGGGGAGTCTACCGGCCGGCGGTCGTGCACAATCGGTGCGTGCCTCACAGTGCCGACTCCGTCCCGTCCACGCCGTACGTCGAGCTCGACCGGCAGGCGTGGACCCGGCTCTCGGCGTCCACCCCCTTGCCGCTGACCGATGCCGACGTCACCCGCCTGCGCGGTCTGGGCGACCCGATCGACCTCGCGGAGGTCGACGCGATCTACCGCCCGATCTCCCGGCTCCTCGATCTGTACATCGCCGCGACGCGCGGGCTGCACGAGGCGTCGAGCACGTTCCTGCGCGAGGACACGGGCAGCACCCCGTTCGTCATCGGCGTGGCCGGCTCGGTCGCCGTCGGCAAGTCGACGACGGCACGCCTGCTGCGCGAGCTCATGGCACGCTGGCCTGCCACCCCGCACGTCGAGCTCCTCACCACGGACGGCTTCCTGTACCCGAACGCCGAGCTCGAGCGTCGCGGCCTGATGGACCGCAAGGGCTTCCCGGAGTCGTACGACCGCCGCGCGCTCGTCCGGTTCGTCTCGAGGGTCAAGGCCGGTCGCCCCGAGGTCCGGGCGCCCGTCTACGACCACCTCACCTACGACATCGTCCCCGGCGCCGAGGTCGTGGTGCGCCGCCCCGACGTCCTCATCGTCGAGGGGCTCAACGTCCTGCAGCCCGCACGGACCGCGGCCGAGGGCACGTCGAGCCTGGCCGTGAGCGACTTCTTCGACTTCTCGATCTACGTCGACGCCCGCACCCCGGACGTGCGCCAGTGGTACGTCGACCGCTTCCTGTCGCTGCGGAGCACCTCGTTCGCGCGGCCCGAGTCGTACTTCCACCGGTACGAGTCGCTGTCCGACGACGAGGCGGTGGAGCGGGCCGAGGGGATCTGGGACGCGATCAACGCGCCGAACCTCGTGCAGAACATCCTGCCGACCCGGAGCCGCGCGACGCTCGTGCTGACGAAGGGCGCGGACCACGCGGTCCAGCGAGTGCGCCTGCGCAAGCTCTGACACCGCTGAGACGGTCGGGCCGAGTCAGCCGACGGTGTGCTCAGCGGTCGGGCCGGCGGTCGGCCTGACCGTGGCGCGCGACGCCGCGAGATGCACGCGGTAGTGCGCGACATCGATCTCGGCCAGCGCGGCGACCGCCGTGCGCACCCCCGTCGTGGCTGCCCCGCACGCGTCGACGGGTGGGGCCGGACGGACCGCCCTGCCGAGCGCGTCCACGAGCCACAGCGCAGACACTGGGGCCTGGGTCGCCGGGCACAGCTGGTCGCCGGTCGACGTCTGGCGCGGTGCGGCGAGCGCCGCCAGCAGCGGCTTGAGGTCGCCCTCGAGGTGTCGCACCGAGATGGCGTCCCACACGCCCTGGGCGTCGGTGAGCAGCTCGCCGGTCGTGCACTCCACCACGCCGACGGGCTCGAAGCCAGCCGGGACAGAGCCGGGCTCGGGCACGTCTGGGTGCGAGGTCGCGGACAGCTCGCGAGCGTCTGCCCGCAGGCCGAGGTCGGCGATGACCTGCGGTGCCAGGCAGTCGGCAGCCGACGCGATCGTCGCGGGAGAGGCGGCCGGCGAGGTGGCGGCCGAGCAGCCCGCCAGAAGTGTCAGGGTGGCGACGACGGTCACGAGGCGCGCACCAGTCCGGCCGCGCATGTCTCACCACCTCGGTCTCGTCCGTCGGCACGCACCCCACGAGGAGCGGGCTGGCGGCCACGACGACGACCTGCGGAGCGGTGCAGGGGACGACCACGTTGTGCCCCCGGCGTCGAGCCTAGGCACGACTGGTGGGCGCAGCCCGCGGTGAGACCAGATCGTTAGCAGCCAGCACAGATCGTTGCATTGACGTGACCGTGGGCGCCGAGGTGGCGATGGCCGACCGCACGGCGGCCGGACGTCGGAGCCGGGACTACGCGCCGGCGGACGGACGCGGCTCTGAAGCAGCCGTCGCGGTCCCAGCTCCCGGGTCCGTGGGCACGGCCGCCGTGGGCTGGTCGGCCCGCTTCTGGCCCAGTGCGACCGGCTCGTCCCCCGCCGGCAGGAACCGGCGCAGGGCCCAGTCGATCGCCAGGCCGACGACGACCCCGACCACGACCCCGACAACGACGGCCACGACCGGGTGCCCCTTGAGCCAGGCCCCCGCGGCGATGCCGATCGCGGTGCCGTAGGCCGCCCAGGTCAGGCCGGCGAGCCCGGTCAGGCCGACGAACCGGCGGCGGGGGAAGCCGAGCGCGCCCGCCGTCATGTTCACCGCGACCCGCCCGATCGGGATGTACCGCGCCGCGAGGATGAACGACGACCCGCGGTGCGCGAGCGCGTGCTCGGCCCACTGGAGCGCCTTGCGCCCGTTGCGCCCGCGGAACAGGCGCAGGCCGTGCAGGTCGACCTTGGACCCGATCGTGTAGGCGATCTGGTCACCCGTGAACGCGCCGAGCGCGGCGACAGGGATCAGCACGGCGATGGCTGGTTGACCGGTCGACGCCGCGAGCGCCGCGAGCCCGATGACGACCGACTCGCTCGGGATCGGCGGGAAGAACCCGTCGATCGTGGCGAACGCGTACAGCGCGACGTACACCCACGGCGAACCGGCGAGCGCAAGGACCCACTGCTCGAGCACCGTGCATCAGCTCCAGGGATCGGGTGGGCGCGGACCGGTCGGGACGTCGATCTCTACGGTAGGGCGGTCGGGGTCAGGGCGGAACACGGCATGACCCTGAACCGACCCTTGCCTGCCCCTGACCCGACCCTGCCCTGCGGCTGGGCCGCGCGTCGTCCCCCCGGTGGATGACGCGCGCCGCGGGCCGTCCACCGGTCGACGGACACCTGACGCCCGAGGCCTGCGCCGCCCGTGCGCGTCACGCCAGGTCGAAGCCGAGCTCCCGCGCCGCCGTGACCGGTCGCGGCTCGCTCGCCCAGTGGGCACCGAGCGGGTCCGACGCCGCGAGAGACCGCAGGCGTGCCCGGTCGATGTAGAGCGTCCCGCCGAGGTGGTCCGCCTCGTGCTGCACGATGCGCGCGGGCCACCCTGTGACGATCTCGTCGAGCGGTGCACCCGTCTGGTCGACGCCCGTGAGCCGCACGGCCCGCAGGCGCGGCACGACCGCCTGGTACCCGACGACGCTCAGGCACCCCTCGTAGAAGTCGACGCGCTCGTCGTCCCCGCCGGCCGCCTCGTAGCGGGGGTTGACGAGCACTCGGAACCCCAGCACGGGCCGCTCGCGCGCACGCTCGATCTCGGGATCCGCCGTGCCGGGGTCCTCGAGCACCGCGATCGCGACCGGCAGACCGATCTGCGGCGCGGCGAGACCTACGCCGGGCGCCAGGCGCATCGTGCGCTGCATGACGGCCACGAGAGACGCGAGGGTCGCGTCGTCCAGCTGACCGTCGTACGGCTCGGCCACCGCGCGCAGCACGGGGTGACCCACCTGGACGATGCCGACGGTCCCGGTCGGGGACTGCGCGGCCTCGACCAGCAGCTCCTCGACGATCCCCCGCACGGCGGAGGCGGGCACGCTCACAGCGCGAGGCGGTCGCGGACGATGTCGGCCAGTCGGAGGGCGATCCGGTCCGCATCCGGCTGGCTCGCGGCCTCGACCATGACGCGCACGAGCGGCTCGGTGCCCGACGGCCGCAGCAGCACCCGACCCGTCTCGCCGAGCTCGACCTCCGAGATCCGCACCGCCTCGGCGAGGACGTCGTCCGTCGCGGCCCGCGCGCGGTCCACGCCCGAGACGTTGACGAGTGTCTGCGGCAGGCGGTGCACGGTGGACGCGAGCTTGGCGAGGTTGCGGCCGGTGCCCGCGACGCGGGCTGCGAGCTGGAGAGCCGTGAGGACTCCGTCGCCGGTCGTCGCGTGCTCCGCGATGATCACGTGGCCCGACTGCTCGCCGCCCAGGGAGTAGCCACCGCCACGCATCGCCTCGAGGACGTACCGGTCGCCGACACCGGTGACGAGCGTGCGGATGCCCTCGGCCGTCATCGCGAGGCGAAGACCGAGGTTGCTCATGACTGTGGCGACGAGCGTGTCGTCCACCAGCCGACCGCGCTCACGCATCGCGATCGCGAGGACGCCCATGATCTGGTCGCCGTCCACGAGCCGGCCCGTGTGGTCGACCGCGAGGCACCGGTCGGCGTCCCCGTCGAACGCGACGCCCAGGTCGGCCTCGGAGGCGACGACAACGGCCTGCAGCTGTTCGGGGTGCGTCGAACCGCACTTCTCGTTGATGTTGCGCCCGTCGGGCGAGGCGTTGATCACGACGACGTCGGCACCCGCGGCCCGCAGGGCCTCCGGACCGACTGCGCTCGCGGCGCCGTTCGCGCAGTCCACCGCGATGCGCAGGCCCGCCAGGCCGACGTCGATCGTCGAGACGAGGTGATCGACGTAGGACGAGCCTGCACTGCCGTTGTCGAGCCGGACCCGCCCGACGTCGGCGCCGATCGGATGCGCCCACTCCTGGCCGAGCAGGCCCTCGATCTCGATCTCCAGGTCGTCGTCGAGCTTGAGCCCGCCACGGGCGAGGAACTTGATCCCGTTGTCGGGCATCGCGTTGTGCGAGGCCGAGAGCACGACGCCGAGGTCGACCCCGAGGGTTGCCGTCAGGTAGGCGACGGCGGGCGTCGGCAGCACGCCGACGTCGAGCACGTCGACACCCGCACTGGCCAGGCCGGCGGACACGGCCGCCGCGAGGAACTCCCCGGAGACGCGCGAGTCGCGGCCCACGATGGCACGCGGACGGTGCCCGACGAACTGTCCCTGCGCGGCGAGCACCCGGGCAGCCGCGACCGAGAGCCCGAGCGCAAGCTCGGCGGTCACGTCGCGGTTGGCGAGGCCT
>JAYTSH010000433.1:0-3252 GCA_043745755.1 Cellulomonas sp.
AAGCGAGCCCTGCTCGACCAGACCCTCGTGTCGGGGATCGGCAACATCTACGCCGACGAGGCGCTGTGGCGCGCGCGCCTGCACTATGCGCGCCCGACGCACACACTGCGCCGTATCGAGGTCGAGCGGGTGCTCGACGCCGCAGCCGAGGTCATGGCCGAGGCGCTCGCGCAGGGCGGCACGAGCTTTGATGCGCTGTACGTCAACGTCAACGGCCAGTCCGGGTACTTCGACCGATCCCTGGCCGTCTACGGGAGGGCGGGCGAGCCCTGTCGGCGCTGCGGTGCGCCCGTGGGACGCGACGAGTTCATGAACAGGTCCTCGTTCACGTGCAGGGTGTGCCAGCCGAGGCCCAGGCACGGGCACTGGTGACCGCAGCCGCCAGCGGGGCGTCGCCTCAGTGCTCGACGACGTTGCGCAGCGGGTGACCACTCTGGAAAGCGGTCAGGTTGTGCGTGATCAGCTCTGACGCACCCTGGGGTCGGCCACCGGCCGCGTGGGGGCTGATGAGGATGTGCGGGGAGTCCCAGAGCGGGGAGTCGGACGGCAGCGGCTCGGTCTCGAACACATCGAGCGCTGCACCCGCGAGCCGCTCGGCGCGCAGGGCCCCGAGCAGGGCGTCCTCGTCGAGAGTCGATCCCCGCCCGACGTTGACGACCCACGCACTCGACGGCAGGAGGCCGAGCACGTCCCTGCCGATCGCGTGATGGGTCTCGGGCGTCGCAGGGAGCAGACAGATGAGGACGTCGGTGGTCGGGAGCTCGGCGGTGACGTCCTCGGTCGCCACGACCCGGAACCCGGCGCGCTCACCGGCAGTCCGGGCGACGCCGGTCACGTGGGCGCCGAGAGAGGCCAGGACCGGTGCGAGCCGGGCCGCGATCGAGCCGAAGCCCCAGATCAGGACATGGGCGCCGTCGAGCGTGCGGAACGAGCCCGGCGGGTCGAGCTGCTGCGCGCCGCCGAGCTCGCGGGCCCACCGGTGCTCGTGCTGCGCGTCCACGAGGTCCGGAACGCGTCGGGCGGCGGCGAGCACGAGGGCGAGCGTGTGCTCAGCGACGGGGCCGTCGTGCAGACCGCGGCCGTTCGTGACCACGACATGGGGGCCGAAGCCGGCGTCGAGAACCGCGTCGGGCCCCGCCGCGAGCGTCTGTACCCAGCGCAGCCGGCTGAGCCGGCGCGCGCTGTCGGCGAGCTGGGCCGGCGTGTTCATCCACACGACCAGCGCGTCCGTGTCGGTGTGCTCGGCGGGGACGGGCGCGCGGACGTCGTACCGCACGGCCCGCACACCCTCGGGGAGCGCCGGGTCGAGCTCGATGCCGAGGGGCAGCAGCACGGTCGTCACGGGGGGTCCTCCAGGGGAGTCGCAGTCGGTCCGGAATGTCGAACGCGAGCGTCGGTGTCGGGGATCGGGCGCGCTCTGGATACGATGCCACCGTGCCACCTACGACGCCCGCCCCGCAGGCCGACCGCACCGGTCCCATCACGGTCATGATCGTCGACGACCACGAGGTCGTCCGGCGAGGTATCGCCGAGGTGGTCGAACGGACCGAGGGGATGACGGTCGTCGCCGAGGCGGGTTCCGTCGCCGACGGCGTCCGCCGCGCCGCCCTCGTCCACCCGCAGATCCTGCTTGTCGACCTCCAGCTGCCCGACGGCACGGGGATCGACCTGCTCAAGCGCACACGGGAGACTCTCCCCGACGCGCGAGCGATCGTCCTGACCTCGTTCGACGACGACGACGCCCTCGCTGAGGCGCTCGCGGCGGGCGCCGCCGCCTACCTGCTCAAGAGCGTCCGGGGCGCTGAGATCACCGACGTCATCCGCGCCGTCGCGTCGGGGCGCACGTTGCTCGACGAGCGCACCGTGACCCGCCGTCGGGCCGGCCACGACGACCCGACCGAGAACCTGACGCCGAGCGAGCTCAAGGTGCTCGACCTCATCGGCGAGGGCCTGTCGAACCGCGAGATCGCGGGGCGCCTCGGGGTCGCCGAGAAGACCGTGAAGAACCACATCACGTCGCTGCTGTCGAAG
Source organism: Cellulomonas sp. (assembly GCA_043745755.1). Classification (GTDB taxonomy): domain Bacteria; phylum Actinomycetota; class Actinomycetes; order Actinomycetales; family Cellulomonadaceae; genus Cellulomonas_A. Next base: position 2,032 of record JAYTSH010000433.1, read on the forward strand.
ATGGGTCTGCAGCGCCGCACGCAGGTCGCCGCGTGGGTCTCGGCGCGCAAGCACTCCGGCTGGCGCGCCGAGACGAACCACTGACCCACCACTGACCTAGCGCTGGTTGCCGGGCGGCTGAACGCTGCGCCGAAATCGCGGAATCTCCGCGCGGCGCGGGCTCAGCCCAGCGGAGCCTCGAACGTCAGCAGGGCGCCGCGACCGGCCGGCGACGCGCCGAGGGTGAACGTCCCGCCGTGCTGCCGTGCCCGAGCCGCCAGGTTGCCGGTCCCGGAACGCCGCGCGCGCATCGGGGGCAGGCCGACGCCGTCGTCCTCGACCTCGACGATGACGGTCCCGGTCGGACCCTGACCTTTGACGATGACCCTGACGGCAACCGACGACGCTTGCGCGTGCCGCGCCGCGTTCGCGAGGCCCTCGCGGACGACCGCCACGACATCGTCGGTCAGGTCGGGGCCGATCCGTGCATCGATCTGGTCGGCCTCGATGTAGTCGCCGTCGGGCACGGTCTCACCATCCAGCGTGACGACGAACGACGGCGCGAAGCCCAGTCCTGTCCGCGCGAGCGACGCCTCACGGCGCAGGCGCTCGACGATGCCGTTCGCGGCGTCGGGGTCGCGCAGCGCATAGACGATCTGGCGGATCTGGCGAACCGACGCGTCGACGTTGTCCAGGGCGTCCTCGACGATGCTCGTGAGCTCGCTGGGGTCGACGCCGCGGGCCGCGCGCCGCCGGACGGTCTCGAGCTGCATGCCGGTCGCGAAGAGCTGCTGGATCGCGAGGTCGTGAAGGTCGCGGGCGATCCGCTCGCGCTCGTCGAGCAGCGCGGCGACGTCCTGCGCATGCCGGGCCTCGGCAAGGACGAAGGCGAGTGCAGCCTGGGCGGCGAACGACTCGGCGGTGACCAGGTCGCTCGACTCGAACGCCGAACCGCCGATGCGGCGCATCAGGATGAGCACACCGACCCCGCGCCCCGACGTCTGCAGCGGGGCGAACATCGCCGGTCCGAAGGCCCGCATCGGCAGGATCCGCACCTCGCGGGACTGCGACAGGGACTCCACGAGCAGCCCGCGTCCCTCGCCCATGACCGACCACGACGGACCGTCGGACGGCATGACCGAACCGATGAGGCTCTCGGCCGCGTGACCGTCGGCGAGCTCGATGACGAGCTCACCGCCGACGCCGGGGAGCGCGAGCGCGGCGGTGTCCGCCCCGGCGACC
>JAYTSH010000434.1:0-4398 GCA_043745755.1 Cellulomonas sp.
TCCCGCCGAGGCGACCGAGGCGGACCTCAGCGCGACGGCGCCACCGACGAGTCCCAGCGCCAGCGCCGCCGTCACGGCCAGGCGCATCGGTACGGCCCACCGCCGAGGGGCATCGCGAGGCCGTCGCTCCCCGGCGCGAGGATGCGTCAACGGATGCCCATGAAGCTCCGCGTAGGCCTTGCTCGCAGCCGCAAGCGCGGAGGTGCGACGAGCGGCGACGTCCGCTGAGTCGCGCGCAGACGTGTCGGCATCGCGCGCGGGGACCCAGCCGTCCGTGGTTCGGGCGGGCACAATCGCTGGGAAACCGCTGTCGCGCGCCATCAGCGTCGCCGCGGCGGCAGGCAGGATGGTCCGCGCGGCAGGCACGATCGAGCTGGCGCCGGCGGTAGGCGTGATCGAAGGTGCCCAGGACCACTGCTCGACGGCGAGTGCCGTCGTGGTCTGAGGCTCCACGGTCGGCCACGTCGGCACCGGCGCGGTCGAGAACGGCGCGGTGGGGACCGGCGCGGAGGGGACCGGCTGGGTCAACCCCCACAACCGGTCGAGCCCGGGCAACCGGCCGCGCTCCGACATCCGGTCGCGCTCAGGGACCTGCGGTCGGACGGCCATTCCCGGGACGCTAGGTGCGGGATCCGGCGATCTACGCCTCGCCTCGACACGGCCGCGAAGGACGTCCGCTGGTTCGGGGCTGCGGGTGGGCGGGCGGCTTCAGGCGTCAGCGACGACGATCGCGAGCAACCCTGGGCCGACATGAGCGCCGATGACGGCGCTGACCTCGGACACCTCGACGTGCGGGACCAGCTCGCCCAGCCAGGCCTCGAGCTGACGCGCGACGCCGTCGGCCACCTCAGGCTGCCCGAGGTGGTGCACCGCGACACGCGCCGGGCCCCGCCTGCGGACGTCGGCGACGACGATCGCCTCGAGCCTGTCTCGTGCTGCTCGGCGCGTGCGGACCTTCTCGGCGACCTCGATGCGGCCACCTCGCAGCGCGAGGATCGGCCGCAGACCGAGGACCGTGCCGAGCGCCGCCGCGGTCGCGCTCAGGCGTCCGCCGCGGCGCAGGTGGTCGAGCGAGTCGACCAGGAACCATGCGCCGGCCGAGGCCGCCACCGAGTGAGCGCGTTCGGCGACGGCGGCACCGTCGGCCGCCGGCTCTCGCGGCACCGTCGCGGCGGGCTCCTCGTGCCGGACTCGCCTCACCAGGCTGCGGATCAGCCCCGGCGAGCCGGCCCGCTCGACGCCGCCGGCGTCGTGCCGCTGCCCGACGCCGTCATCGTCGACCGGCCGCCCGCCCCGGGCCAGCCGGGCAGCCGACAGCACCGCGAACCCGAGGCCCATCACGACCGAGCGCGAGTCGACGACATGCACGGGCACGGGCACGGCAAGCGCGGCGAGCTGAGCGGCCCGCACGGTCCCGGACAGCTCACCCGACAGGTGCACCGACACGATCTCGCGGGCACCCGACGCAGCTGCGCGCGCATAGGCCTCCGCAAAGGCGGCCGGCGCCGGCTGCGATGTCGTGACGCGGACGCCGTGCGTCAGCGCCGCTGTCAGCTCAGCAGGAGGGAGATCCCGGCCCTCGAGGCGGCGTTCACCGCCGACGACTACCTGGAGCGGGACGACGACGACACCCCACCGCTCGGCCTCGCCCGGGGGCAACGACGCCGTCGAGTCGGTGACGACCGCGACCCGCGGCTGCTGCGCGGTCGATCGCGACCGCGCGCGGTCGGTGCTCAGGCCGGCACCACGTTGACGAGCCGGGGCGCGCGCACGATGACCTTCGCGACGTCGCGTCCGGCGACCGCGCGCTGGACTCCTGGGTCGGCGAGCGCGAGCTCCCTCAGCGCATCCTCGGTGACGTCCTGGCTCACCTCGGCGCGCCCGCGCACCTTGCCCTGCACCTGGAAGATGCACGTGACCGTGTCCTCGACGAGCTGCACCGGGTCGGCGACCGGGAACGGCTCGCGCGCGAGCGACACCGTGTGCCCGAGACGCTCCCACAGCTCCTCAGCGAGGTGCGGCGCGACCGGCGCGGTCATGAGGATGAGCGGCTCGACCACCTCGCGCGGCACGGCGGCCAGCCCTGTCAGGTGGTTGTTGAGCACGATGAGCTTGGCGATCGCGGTGTTGATGCGCATCGCGTCGTAGTCGGCGGTGACGTCGGCGATCGTGCGGTGCAGCACCCGCAGCGTCTCGGAGTCCGGCGCACCGTCCACCGCGCGCACAGCGCCGGTCGTCTCGTCGACCGTGTTGCGCCACAACCGCTGGAGGAACCGCTGCGCGCCGACGACGGCACGCGTCTCCCACGGACGGGACAGGTCCAGTGGTCCCATCGCCATCTCGTACACGCGCAGCGTGTCGGCGCCGTACTCGGCGTACATGTCGTCGGGCGTCACCATGTTCTTCAGCGACTTGCCCATCTTCCCGTACTCGCGAAAGACCTCTTCGCCCTGCCGGGTGAAGCCGCTGGCGACCGACAGGTCCTCGACGACCTCGCTGGCCTCGACGTGCACGCCCCGCGCGTCGGTGTAGGCGTAGGCCTGGATGTAGCCCTGGTTGAAGAGCTTGCGGAACGGCTCGACGCTCGTCACGTGGCCCAGGTCGTACAAGACCTTGTGCCAGAACCGTGCGTACAGGAGGTGCAGCACGGCGTGCTCGACGCCGCCGACGTACAGGTCGACACCCCCGGACCGGTGGGTGTCGGCCGGGTTGTGGTCCGGGCCCATCCAGTACCGCTCGAGCTCGGGATCGACGAGCGTCCCGGTGTGCTCGGGATCGAGGTAGTGCAGGTAGTACCAGCACGACCCGGCCCAGTTGGGCATCGTGTTGGTGTCGCGGCGGTAGGTGCGCGGGCCGTCGCCGAGGTCCAGCGTCACGTTGACCCAGCCCTCGTTGCGGCCCAGCGGCGCCTCCGGGGAGGACTGCGAGTCGAGCGGGTCGAAGGTACGCGGCGAGTAGTCCGGCACCTCGGGCAGGTCCACCGGCAGAGCCGAGTCCGGCAGCGCGATCGGCAGGTCGTGCTCGTCGTAGACGATCGGGAACGGCTCGCCCCAGTAGCGCTGGCGGCTGAACAGCCAGTCGCGCAGCCGGTAGGTGACGGTGCTCGCACCAAGGCCCTTGCCCTCGAGCCACGCGACGATGACGCCCTTGGCCGCTGAGACACCGAGGCCGTCGAGGCTCACCTCGTCGTTGCTCGAGTTGATGATCGCGCCGTCGCCCGTCCACGCTCCGCCCTCGAACGCTTCGGGCGGGGCGACGGTCCGCACGACCGGTAGTCCGAACGCCTCGGCGAACGCGTGGTCGCGGGTGTCGCCGCCCGGGACGGCCATGATTGCGCCCGTGCCGTAACCCATGAGGACGTAGTCGGCCGTGAAGACCGGGATCGGCGTGCCGTTGACCGGGTTGCTCGCGTAGACACCGGTGAACACGCCCGTCTTGCGACCGGCGTCGGCCTGGCGCTCGACCGCGGTCTTGGCGGCCGCCTCGCGGCGGTACGTGGCAACGGCCTCGGTCGGGTCCGGGTGGCCGCCGGTCCACGCCTCCGTCGTGCCCGCGGGCCACACCGTCGGCACCTCGTCGAGCAGCGGATGCTCAGGCGAGACGACCATGAAGGTGGCGCCGAACAGCGTGTCGGGACGTGTCGTGAAGACCTCGACCCCGCGGTTCGCCTGGGTCGTGATGGACGACGACGATCCGTCCGCACCGTCGTCGAGCACCGAGAACCGGACCGTGGCCCCGTCGGAGCGTCCGATCCAGTTGCGCTGCATCGCGACGACCTTCTCGGGCCAGTCGATGAGGTCTAGGTCGTCGGCGAGCCTGTCGGCGTACGCCGTGATCCGCATCTTCCACTGCCGCAGTGTGCGCTGGAAGACCGGGAAGTTGCCGCGTTCAGAGCGACCGTCCGACGTGACCTCCTCGTTCGCGAGGACAGTTCCGAGTCCCGGGCACCAGTTCACGGGCGTCTCGGACATGTAGGCCAGCCGCTCAGAGTCCACCACGCGGCGGCGCGCGGTCTTGTCGAGGTCGGGCCACTGCGTGCCCTCGGGCACTCCGGCGACTCCGGTCGGGACCTGGCGCGCGCCTGCCCCATAGGCATCGACGAGCTCGCTGATCGGACGGGCACGCCCCGTGCCGCCGTCAGGACGCACCGCGTCGACGTCATACCAAGACTCGAAGATCTGTAGGAAGATCCACTGCGTCCAGCGCACGTACCCGGGGTCGATCGTCGCGAACGTCCGCCGGGGGTCGTGGCCGGTGCCGAGCCGGCGCAGCTGCCGCGCCATGATCTCGATGTTGGCCTCGGTCGTGACGCGCGGGTGCTGCCCCGTCTGGACCGCGTACTGCTCGGCGGGCAGGCCGAACGCGTCGTACCCCAGCGCGTGCAGCACGTTGTCGCCC
>JAYTSH010000435.1:0-4950 GCA_043745755.1 Cellulomonas sp.
GAGGTGAGGACCCAGCCGTAGCCCGCAGGGCCGAGGTGGTCGGTGCACTCGGTCGCGATCGCGTCCCAGGTCCACTGGAAGAGCTGCACGCCGACGTCACGCGCTCCCGCGGGCGCGGCTGCAGCCCCCGGCCCGGCTGACGTGGAGGTCGCTGCGGGGGCAGGGAAACCGGTCGTGCAGGCGGCACTCATCGTCACGACCGCCGCCGTGAGCAGCGCGAGGACCGCGTTCCGCGACCGTGGTGTGATCCGTGCCGTGCAGCGCTGCACGTGTGCTCCCCCGTCGTCGTTGTCGAGCGTCGCAAGCGTACAGAAACTTGCGGCGACACGTCACCGGTCGGCGCCGGGTCAGCCGCCCGAGACGCTCAGCTCGGCCTCGTGCAGCGCCCGGCGGAAGCTCTCCGACAGGTCCCGCGAGTCGAGCCAGCCGTCCGGGAGGGACGGCCGCTTGGGCGAGCCCGCCCGCCCGCGCTGGCCCTCCGCCCCCGCACCCGGGTAGGGCTGGTCGAGGTCGAGGCCGGCGAGCCGGTCGTCCAGCTCGGCCAGCGTCGAGACCAGGCCGAGCTGCGCCCGCACCCCACCGCCGACGACGTACCCCTTGAAGTACCAGGCCATGTGCTTGCGCATCTCCCGAAGCGCCTTCGACTCGTCGCCGAAGGTCTCGACCATGAGTACCGCGTGTCGCCGGACGACCGCCGCAACCTCACCCAGGCCGGGCCGCCGCCGCTCGTCCGAGCCCGCGAACGCGGCCGCGAGGTCCGCGAACAGCCAGGGGCGCCCTTGGCACCCCCGCCCGACGACGACCCCGTCGCACCCGGTCTGCGCCACCATCGCGAGCGCGTCCTCGGCCGACCAGATGTCACCGTTGCCGAGCACGGGGATGTCGGTGACGGCCTCCTTGAGGCGCGCGATGGCCTCCCAGTCGGCTTTCCCCGAGTAGTAGTCCGCGGCGGTACGCGCGTGCAGCGCGATCGCTGCTACCCCCACCTCCTGCGCGACGAGCCCGGCCTCCAGGTATGTGAGGTGGTCCTCGTCGATGCCTTTGCGCATCTTGACCGTGACCGGGACCCCGTGCGGGCTCGCAGCATCGACCGCCGCGCTCACGATCGAGCGGAACAGGTCCCGCTTCCACGGGAGCGCCGCCCCACCCCCGCGGCGGGTCACCTTGGGGACCGGGCAGCCGAAGTTGAGGTCGATGTGGTCCGCGCGGTCCTCCGACGCGATGAGCCGCACGGCCGCAGCCACCGTCACCGGGTCGACGCCGTACACCTGCACGGACCGCGGCTTCTCGTCCGGCTCGTGCGCGATGATCCGCATCGACTCCTCGCCGCGCTCGACCAGCGCGCGCGACGTGACCATCTCGGCGACGTACAGGCCCGCACCCGACTCGCGGCACAGCCGCCGGAACGCCGCGTTGGTCACGCCTGCCATCGGCGCGAGCACGACCGGTGTGTCGATCGTGAGCGGTCCGATGCGCAGCGGCGGAAGGACGCGGCCGTCGACGCTGGCCGGCTCGGGGGGACTGGCGGTGAGCTGCTGCACCGCTCGATTGTCCCCCACGGTCCGGGTCAGCACCGCAGTCAGCCCCGGAGCCAGCCTGATCGCGACCCGCCCGGGTCAGGCCCCGATCAGCCGGGCCGCGAGGTACGCCGAGACCTGGTCGAGCCCGACCCGGACCTGCGACATGTCGTCGCGGTGGCGGATCGTCACCGCCTGGTCGTCGAGCGTCTCGAAGTCCACCGTGATGCAGAACGGCGTACCGATCTCGTCCTGGCGACGGTAGCGGCGACCGATCGCCCCGGCGTCGTCGAAGTCGATGTTCCAGGACCGGCGCAGCTCCGCGGCAAGGTCGCGCGCCTTGGGCGAGAGCGACTCGTTGCGGGACAGCGGCAGCACCGCGGCCTTGACCGGCGCGAGGCGCGGGTCGAGCTTGAGGACCACGCGGGTGTCGACGCCGCCCTTGGTATTCGGCGCCTCGTCCTCGGTGTAAGACTCGACGAGGAACGCCATGAGCGAGCGCGTCAGTCCGGCGGCGGGCTCGATGACGTACGGCACCCAGCGCTCGTTCTTGGCCTGGTCGAAGTACGACAGGTCCTGGCCGGAGTGCTCGGTGTGCGTCTTGAGGTCGAAGTCGGTGCGGTTTGCGATGCCCTCGAGCTCGCCCCACTCGCTGCCCTGGAAGCCGAAACGGTACTCGATGTCGACTGTCCGCTTGGAGTAGTGCGAGAGCTTCTCGACCGGGTGCTCGTAGTGGCGCAGGTTCTCACGGGCGATGCCGAGGTCGGTGTACCAGTCGGTGCGTGCGTCGATCCAGTACTGGTGCCACGTCTCGTCGGTCCCGGGCTCGACGAAGAACTCCATCTCCATCTGCTCGAACTCGCGCGTGCGGAAGATGAAGTTGCCGGGGGTGATCTCGTTGCGGAACGACTTGCCGATCTGGCCGATGCCGAACGGCGGCTTCTTGCGGCTCGTCGTGACGACGTTGGCGAAGTTGACGAAGATGCCCTGCGCGGTCTCGGGCCGCAGGTAGTGCAGCCCGGACTCGTCCTCGACCGGGCCGAGGTACGTCTTGAGCATCATGTTGAAGTCACGCGGCTCGGTCCACTGCCCCCGTGTCCCGCAGCTGGGGCACGCGATGTCGGCAAGGCCGTTCTCGGGCGCGCGGCCCTTCTTCTCCTCGAACTCCTCGAGCAGGTGGTCCTCGCGGAACCGCTTGTGGCAGCTCAGGCACTCGGTGAGCGGGTCGGTGAACACCCCGACGTGGCCGGACGCGACCCAGACCTGGCGCGGGAGGATCACCGCGGAGTCCAGCCCGACGATGTCGTCACGGCTCGTGACCATCGTCCGCCACCACTGCTTCTTGATGTTCTCCTTGAGCTCGACGCCCAAGGGCCCGTAGTCCCACGCGGACCGGGTCCCGCCGTAGATCTCACCGGACGGGAAGACGAACCCACGGCGCTTGGCCAGGGAGGTGACGGCGTCAAGACGGGACGGGGCCACGTTCACACTCATTTCCTCGGGCGACCCCACACCTGGCTGGCGGAGGCTACGCCCCGAGGCTACCGGGATCGCGCGCGCCCCCGTGCGCCCTCCGACTCACTTTGACAACCATTCTCAACTGTCCGAGACTGAACCCGTGCCCACCCGCCTCCACGCAGCCCGCCTCGCGCTGCCCGTCGCTGCTGCCGTGCTCGCCCTGGGTGCCTGCTCCCCCCCGAACGCCGACGCCGGTCGACCGAGCGTCCTCGCGTCGTTCTACCCGCTCCAATTCGTCGCCCAGCAGGTCGGCGGCGACCGGGTCGACGTGACCTCGCTGACACCGCCCGGCGCCGAGCCGCACGACCTCGAGCTGTCACCGGCCCAGGTCAGCCGCGTCGGCACGGCCGACCTCGTCGTCTACCTGTCCACGTTCCAGCCGGCCGTCGACGATGCGGTCGCGGCCGCTACCCCGGCCCATGTGATCGACGCCGCGACCCTCACGACACTTCAGCCGCTCGCGGGCGCGACCGGCACCCTCGACCCGCACTTCTGGCTGGACCCGAGCCGGATGCCCGCCGTCGCCCACGCCGTCGCCGACCAGCTGAGCGTCATCGACCCCGCCGGCGCGGCCACGTACGCCGCGAACGCCACTGCCCTGGCCGCACGGTTCGACGCGCTCGACGCCGCCTACGCGAGCGGGCTCGCGACCTGTGCCGACCGGACGTTCGTCACGTCTCACGCTGCGTTCGGCTACCTCGCAGCGCGCTACAACCTCGAGCAGGTGGCGATCTCCGGGCTCGACCCGGAGGCCGACCCGTCGCCCGACCGCCTCGCCGAGATCAGCCGGCTCGTGCAGGCCCGCCACATCCACACGATCTTCTTCGAGACGCTCGTGAGCCCCAAGGTCGCCACGACGCTGGCCGCCGACCTCGGGGTCGACGCCCGGGTGCTCGACCCGCTCGAAGGGGTGCGCGACCCGACGCAGGACTACTTCAGCATCGCTGAAGCGAACCTTTCGGCCCTGAAGATGGCATTGTCCTGCTCGTGAGCGACAACGTGATCCAGGCCGAGGGGCTCGGCGTCCAGCTCGGCGGTCAGCAGATCCTCACCGGCATCGACCTGTCTGTGGGCCGCGGTGAGGTCCTCGCCCTGCTCGGCGCGAACGGCTCCGGCAAGTCGACGCTCGTCCGGGCGCTGCTGGGCGTCGTCCCGATCGCCAGCGGCAGCGTCCGCCTCCTGGACAGCCCGCTGGGTCGGTCCGCCCCGTGGGAGCGGATCGGGTACGTGCCCCAACGGCTCCCGGGCAGCGCGGGCGTCCCCGCCAGCGCGCTCGAGGTCGTGACCGCGGGTCTGCTCAACGGGCACCGGCTGCGCCCGCCGCGCGATGCCCGGGTCCGCGCGCTGACGGCGCTCGAGGAGGTCGGGCTCACCGACAAGGCGTGCAGTCCCGTCCACGAGCTCTCCGGCGGCCAGCAGCAGCGGGTCCTCATCGCCCGCGCCCTGGTCCGCCGCCCCGAGCTCCTCGTGCTCGACGAGCCGACGTCAGGCATCGACATCCCCACGCAGCAGACCTTCGTCGACGCGGTCCTGCGTCTGCACGACGGCGGCGCCACGGTCGTGGTCATCCTGCACGAGCTCGGGCCCTTCGCACCGCTGATCGAGCGTGCGGTCGTCCTGCGGCACGGCCGAATAGCTCACGACGGCGCGCCGCCGCACGCACGCGACGAGCACGCGACCCTCGACCATGACCACACGCATGCCCACCCGGGCCCCACGCCTCGCCCGACTGGCCCGACGCTCTCCGTCGAGGTGAACCTGTGAGCTGGATCGAGACGTTCACGAGCATGCTCGGCTCACCGCTCATGCAGCGCGCCTTCCTGGCCGCCGTCCTCGTCGGTGCGGCGGCGCCCGTGGTCGGCACCTTCCTGGTCCAGCGCCGCATGTCGCTCATGGGCGACGGCATCGGGCACGT
>JAYTSH010000436.1:0-3795 GCA_043745755.1 Cellulomonas sp.
CGGTTGCCGTGACCTCGGTTGCGACACACCTGCGCCAGATGCTCGACGCGCACGGTCTGCACGACGCGACGATCCTGCTCGTCCCGGAGAGCGTCCCGGTCGACGGCCTGCTCCCGGAACGGTCGGTCGGTGCCGTCGCCGACTGGCTGACCGCGCTCGGGGGCGATCCGGCGGCGCGCGCCGCGGTCATCGCCAGCACCCGCGACGGCGTGAAGCGCGACGTGCTCGTGCGCGCGGCTGCCGTCGCCGCGGCCGCCGACGACCAGCGCCATGCTGATGCCCGCTTGCGCGCAGCGGTGACGGCGGCGTACGCCGACGCGACCGACCAGGTGCTGAGGGCGACGTCCGACGGCACGCTGCTGCGGGGTGAGGTGCTCGCACGCTGGCAGGACGTCGTCGGGACAGGTGAGTTCCTCCGGGCGGTCGAACAGAAGGTGTCGCGGGCACGCGACCGGCTCGTCGCGGCCGCGCGTGGTCGGCGCGCTCCCGAGCCCGCGCTCGCGACGGCCATCGGGCACGGCCTCGAGGCGGTCGTCCTGGACGCGGCCGAGGAGGCCGCCGAGCGCGCGCACGCCGTCTGGCGCAACGACCCGTCCGGTGCGGGGCTGCTCCAGGGGCTGGACCTCTCGCGCTCGTCGAGCGAGCTGCGCGGTCAGGTGGCCGCTCAGATCCGTGCCTGGCAGTCCGACGTGCTGGCGCTCGTCGAGCACGAGGGAGCGGGCAAGCGCTCCGCGGCGCGCGCGGTCTCCTACGGCGTCAACGGGCTCGGTGCCTTGCTCATGGTGGCGGTCTTCGCGTCGACGAGTGGGCTCACGGGGGCCGAGGTCGGGATCGCGGGCGGGACGGCTGTGCTCGCTCAGCGGCTTCTCGAAGCCGTCTTCGGGGACGAAGCGGTGCGCCAGCTCGCGAAGCGGGCGCACGAGCGTCTCGCGGAGCGGGTCGGGGCCGTGCTTGCGGGGCAGGCGGCCCGGTACACCGCACAGCTCGATGCGCTCGGGACAGCCGAGGCGAGCGGCGACGCCGTGCGCGTGGCGGTGCGCGACGTGGCGGCGTGCGAGGACGCGGTGGAGCTCGCGCCGGTCGCGGAGCACGTCGGCGAGCCGGCCGGAGCCGCCGGTTCGAGCGGCCCGGGTCCGGGGCACCTGCGCGGTGCCAGGCTCGGTCCCGCGCTGGTCGATGACGCCACGCTGCGAGCTGCGGCCGAAGGGGCGGTCCGATCGCCGGGTGACAGCGGGAACCGGCTGCGCGCCTGGTGGCGCCGGGTCGTCCGCGGCGACGAGTCGCACACATGACGGCCCGCCGCAGGTCACCGGGTAGCGGGCTCGATCTGGCCGCGCGCGTCGAGGCGCTCGACGACGCCGTCGTGGCCGCGCGCGGGCGGCTTCCCGACGTGGTCCTCGGGCCCGCGACGTCCGTCGTCGAGCGCGCGCGAGCGCGCATGGCGCTGTCCGGCGACTACACGGTCGTGGCGCTGGCAGGGTCGACAGGCTCGGGCAAGTCGTCGCTCTTCAACGCCCTCGCGGGCGCCGATCTCGCAGCGCCGGGGGTGCGTCGGCCTACGACCGGCCAGCCGATGGCCGCCGTGTGGCCCGCCCCGACGACCACGGACAGCTCGGCTCGCCCAGTGCGCGGAGCAGAGCCGTTCGCGCGGCCGGCGGCCGACGCACGGAGCGGCGGAGCGCACGCGCTGCTCGACTGGCTCGAGGTCGACCAGCGTCACGTGCTCGACCCAGCGGCCGCGGGGTCCGTGCAGCAGCGCGCTGGCGAGGCGGTCGCCACGGGACTTGTGCTGCTCGACCTCCCCGACCACGACTCCGTCGAGACGGCGCACCGGGTACGCGCGGAGCGCCTGTACGAGCGCGTCGACCTGCTGGTGTGGGTCGTCGATCCGCAGAAGTACGCCGACGCCGCGCTGCACGTGCGCTACCTGCGCCCGCTCGCCGCGCACGCGGACGTCGTCGTGCTCGTGCTCAACCATGGCGACCGACTGGCGCCCGAGGAGCGCGACCGGTGCCTCGCTGACCTCGCCCGCCTGGCCGCACAGGACGGCCTCGGGACGGTGCCGGTGCTCGCCACGAGCGCCCGCACCGGAGACGGAGTCGCGGACCTGCGCGAGCGGCTCGCGGAGGCGGCGCGTCGACGAGCCGCTGCGACCGACCGTGTCCGTGCCGACGTGCGCACGGCCGCCGGGTCCGTGCTGGCGGCCTGCGGGGCTGCCCGGGCGCCCGTCGTCGAGCGTGACGCGCGTGCGCGGCTCGTGGACGAGCTCCAGGCGGCCGCCGGGATCCCCGCGGTGGTCGAGGCCGTGCGCCGGTCGGCCGCGCGTCGCGCGCGCCTCGCGACCGGGTGGCCCCCCACGCGGTGGCTCTCCTCGGTGCGCGCCGACCCGCTGCGTCGCCTCGGGCTCGGCCTCGGGCGCGGCACACCCGGCCGGCCCGACCTGTCCCGGACCTCGTTGCCCCCGTTCGGACCCGTCGCGCGCTCGCGCGCCTCGAGCGCGGTCCGGAGCTACTGCGACACCGCCATGTCCGGCGCACCGGACACGTGGGTGCTGAGCGCGCGAGCCCGCGCGACCGCCGTCGGCCTGGGCGACGCGCTCGACCAGGCGGTGGCAGGTACCGCGCTCGTCGCAGCGCGACCACCCGCGTGGTGGCGAGCGTTCGGCTGGCTGCAGTGGGCGCTGCTCGGTGCGGTGGTCGTGGGCCTCGTCTGGCTCGGACTGCTCGGGGGAACGACCTACGCTCGTCTGCCCGAACCGACCACGCCGACCTGGTGGGGCCTGCCGGCCCCGACGGTGCTGGTAGTCGGCGGCGTCGTCCTGGGCGTGCTCGTCGCACTGACCGGTCGGCTGCTGGGCGCCGTGGGCGCGCGTCGCGCCGCGAGCCGTGCGCTGCGCCACCTGCGGCTCGCGGTGGAGGTCGTCGTCGGGGAGCGCGTCGTCGACCCCGTGTCCGCCGAGCTGCTGGCCTTGGCGCAGTGCCGAGACGCCGCCCGGCGCGCCGCGGCCTGACCTCGCACGCAGCCCCGACGCGCCGACGCTGTAGCGTCGCGCCGAGGTCGACCGAAGGAGAAGCTCCATGGCACGGCTCGAAGTCAACGTGCAGCTGCGGTGGTCCGACATGGACGCGTACGCGCACGTCAACAACGTCGAGATGCTTCGGCTCCTCGAGGAGGCCCGGATCGAGGCGTTCTGGAGCCATCCGGCTGCGCCCGACGGCACGGCGTTCGACGGTGCGTGGCCGACGGCCGTGCTCGACGCCGGGCCGGGGGCTGCGCTGTCGACACTCGTGGCGCGCCAGGAGATCGAATACCTCCGCCCGCTCGGGTACCGCCGCGCGCCTGTGGTCGTCGAGCTGTGGATCGGCCACCTGGGTTCCGCGAGCCTTGACGTCTGCTACGAGGTGAGGGACGCCCCGTCGGCCGACGGTGGCACGGCGTACGCGCGTGCCATCACGACGCTCGTGCTCGTCGACGCGTCCGGCGCACCCACGCGGATCGGGCGCGAGGTTCGCGCAGCATGGGAGCCGTACGTCGAGGCTCCGGTCGAGCTCCGCCGCCGACGCTGAGGCGCAGAGGGGCTGAGGCGAGCCGACGGCGCTCAGCGGTCGGTGCGAACCCTCTCGACCGTTGCGGCGGCCCGCGCGATGCCGCGCTGCATCCCCCCGAACACGACACCGTGGAACGGGTAGACCGTCCACCAGTACAGCTGGCCCGCCAGGCCGTGCGGGTGGAAGAGCGCACGCTGGGCGAAGACCGTGTGCCGGTCGTCCGCCCCTGGCTCGACACGCAGCTCCA
>JAYTSH010000437.1:0-3616 GCA_043745755.1 Cellulomonas sp.
GTGCGCACCGCGACCACGCTGAACGCCCGCACGACCGCATCGCTTGCCGCGTGCGCCGTCGCCGTGACCCTGGCGGTCGCCGGCTGCTCAGAGGTGCGCGACCAGGCCGGCGCGCTGACGACGCAGGCGCAGTCCGCGGTGGCGAGCGCACGGGCGCTCGCCGACGGGTTCGCGGCTGAGGTCGACCGCGCACGCGCGGACCTGGCGACGGCGCGGTCCGCGATCGACGACGCCAAGGCTCAGCTGGGCTCGCTCGACGCGACGGCACGCGCGACCGCGCAGGACGCGGTCGACCAGGCAACGGCTGCTCTCGACACGGCCAAGACCGCGCTCGACAGGGCGTCCGCCGACGGTGCCGGACCGGCCGCCGATCAGCTCGCTGCCGCCCAGGGCGCTCTCGACGCCGCGCGCACGAAGCTCGACGCCGCTGCGGCGTCGACCGACGGTGCAGCCCGCAGCTCGATGGACGCGCTGGCCGTGCAGGTCGAGGCGCTGCGCGTCGAGGTCCAGAAGGCCACGACCCCTTGAGCTCTGTCCCGGCCCGCGCCGGGTGAATTCCAGGATCAGCCACCGGAAGTGTTGTCTCTCGCACCACCGCTGCCGATCCTCAGAGGTATGACCACCATCCGGCCCCCGGAGCGCATCGCGCGTCACCATCACCTCGAGTGGTGGGTGGTGACCGCCTGGGGATCGATCGCCCTCGTCGTGGCAGCCGGCGTCGCGGCCGCCGCCGGCGTCGGCTGAGCACCGACCTCGGCGCCGGGCTCAGGTGGTCCAGCCGCCCGAGCGGTAGGCGGGGGTCGCCAGAGCGAGAACGAGCAGAGCCGCCAACGACGAGCCTGCCATCACCCCCGTCATCGCCAGCGTGGTGCCGCCCAGGACGCCGACGAGCGGGGCCACGGTCCCGGACACGAGGGCCTGCGTCCCGCCGATGAACGCCGCCGCGGTCCCGGCCATCTCGCCGTGGCGGCCGAGCGCGAGCGCCGAGGCGTTGGGGGGCGTGACGTTGACGAGCGCGAGCGCGAGCCACAGGACGACGAGCAGCGCGGGCAGCCCGCCCGCACCGGTGACGCCGATCCCGAGGAGCACGAGCCCGAGCACGAGCGACACCGGCATGATGACGCGGATGATCCGGATCGGCGCATAGC
This sequence comes from Cellulomonas sp., assembly GCA_043745755.1. GTDB lineage: Bacteria > Actinomycetota > Actinomycetes > Actinomycetales > Cellulomonadaceae > Cellulomonas_A. The sequence goes on from JAYTSH010000437.1 coordinate 1,149, forward strand.
GGCGGACGAGCCAGGCGTTGACCTGCGCCCCGCCGACGAGGCCCATGCCGTTGACCGCGAAGAGCAGCGCGAACTGGTTCGCGGACAGCCCGTACCCCTCGCGCAGCACGAAGGGCGACCCGACCACGTAGCTCATGAGCCCGGCGGCGCTCAGACCGGGCAGGACGGCGAGCGCGAGGAAGTGGCGGTCGCGCAGCAGCGCCCGGTAGCCCGCGAGCGCCGTCGTCAGGCCGCCGTCGCGTCGCCGATCCCCGGGCAGCGTCTCGGGGAGCCGGCGCCACACGACGACCCACAGCCCGACGCCGAACACCGCGAGCGCGACGAATACGCCGCGCCAGCCGACCTGGCCCGCGATGAGCCCGCCGATGCTGGGGGCGAACAGTGGCGCGACCCCGATGACGAGCATGAGCCGGGACAGCAGCCGTGACGCGTCGGACCCGACGAACCGGTCCCGGATGACGGCCATCGCCACGACGGACGCCGAGGCGTTGAAGAAGCCTTGCGCCACCCGGAGCACGACCAGCGGCAGGATCCCCGGCGCGATCGCGCACAGCAGCGACGTCACGACGTGCAGCGCGATGCCGACGAGGACAGGCTTGCGCCGCCCGAACCGATCCGACATCGGGCCGATGACGAGCTGTCCGACGGCGCCGCCGATGAGCATGCCGGTCATCGTCAGCTGGACGGCCGCGGTGCCCGTGCCGAGGTCGCGCGCGACCTCCGGCAGGGACGGCAGATAGATGTCGGTCGAGACCGCCGGGAGGGCTGCCATCGAGCCGAGCAGCAGGACGTACCTGGCATGAGGGCGGTACGTCGGGGCGGGTGCGACCGAGGGTGTGCTGGTGCTCATCGCCGCCGATCATCCCACCGTGGCGGATGCCGCGCGAATCGATTCGATCGGCAGGTGTCGGGGGTCTGCGAGACGCTATGGCCATGTGTGGTCGGTATGCCTCGTTCCGCGAGGACCAGCAGATCGCCGACGAGTTCGCGATCGCGTCGGTCGCCGACGACATACGCCTCCTGCCGCCGTCGTGGAACCTCGCGCCCACCGACGCGATCCGCATCGTCGTCGACCGGCCCGAGCGCCTTGAGGACGGCTCGCACGGCGCGCTCACGCGGCAGCTGCGCACCGCGCGCTGGGGGCTCGTGCCGTCGTGGTCGAAGGACCCGTCGATCGGCAACCGACTGATCAACGCCCGCGTCGAGAGCCTGCTCGACAAGCCCGCGTTCAAGCGCCCGTTCGCGCTGCGCCGGGCACTGCTCCCTGCGGACGGCTACTACGAGTGGCAGGCGCCCGAGCCGGGTGCGCTGACGCGGACGAAGCAGCCCTACTACCTCCACCCGGCCGACGGCGGGCCCCTCGCGCTCGCCGGGCTCTACGAGTTCTGGAAGGACACCACCATGGCCGACGACGACCCCGCGCGCTGGCTCGTGTCCGCGACGATCATCACGACCGCGGCGACCGGCGAGCTCGCGCGCATCCACGACCGTCGCCCGCTCATGCTCCGTCGGGAGGCGTGGGACGCGTGGCTCGACCCCGCCGTCGACGCCGCGGGCGCCATGGAGCTCGTGCTCGGGCCGGCACCCGACGTCATCGCGACCCCGATCTCGACAGCCGTCAACGCCGTCGCCAACGACGGGCCAGAGCTCATCCGCCCGCTCGACTGACGGCGGCTGGGTCGGTCTGGCCGGAGCGATCGGACCGGCCGATGACGCCGAGCGGGCCGGTCACCCAGAGCAGGCCGGTCGCCCAGAGCGGGCCGGTCACCCAGAGCAGGCCGGTCGCCCAGAGCAGGCCGGTCGCCCAGGGCAGGTCATGCCGAGCGCAGCAGCACAGGCGCGATGGGCCCGATCCCTGCAAGCTCGCGCTCGGGCAGCGTCTCGACGACGAACCGCGCGTCGCGTGCGAGCAGCTCGCCCGTCGCCGTGTCCGTGAGCACAGCGCTCGGGTCGGCGATGTCCGTGAGCCGGGCCGCGAGATTGACCGAGGGTCCGAACACGTCGCCGAACCGGGACAGGACGCGGCCCCACACGAACCCGACCCGCACGGGCGTCACGCCCCGCGCGCCCTCGGTGAGCCCCCCGGCGGCCTGCTCGAGCTCGACGTCGAGCTCTCCGCCGAGCTCACGGGCGAGCCCGAGCGCCACGTGTGCGCCCGTGACGACGTCGTCGGCGACGAACAGCACGGCGTCGCCGATCGTCTTGACGACGCGACCACCCGCATTCGTGACGACGTTCCGGGCCGCGTACTCGAACCGCTGCACGAACTCGGAAAGATCGGTCGAGCCGAGACCCGCGGTCCGCCGGGTGAACGAGACCATGTCGGCGAACCCGACGGCCCGGGCGAGCGGCAGCCCCTCCCGGTCGGAGCCGGACGTGCGCTGCTCGCCGTAGTCGGCGGCGAGCCGTCCGGCGATCGCGGCGAGCTGACGGCGCCAGGCGTGCACGAGCTGAGCCTCGAGCAGCGG
>JAYTSH010000438.1:0-2059 GCA_043745755.1 Cellulomonas sp.
CGCCCGGGAGCCCGGCGCGAGGAGCTGGACCAGTACGTCGAGCGCATGGACAAGCTCGAACAGCTCGTTGCCGCACACCCCGGGGTTCGCCGCGCGCTCGCGATGTCGGCGGGGCGCGAGGTCCGGGTCGTGGTCGAGCCCACCGAGGTGGACGACTTCACGCTCCCTCAGCTCGCCGTAGCGATCGCGAAGCACATCGAGGCCGACCTGACCTACCCGGGTGAGATCAAGGTGACGGTCGTCCGCGAGCTGCGGGCCAGCGCAACTGCCGGCTGAGACCTACGGGTGACCGGGCGGCGCCACGTGCGCCGCCGTGCTCTGGAGCAACGGCCCGCCCAGTACGGGTGGTGGGGCCGCGGGATCTCCTTCGTGTCGGCAGCGCCGGACGGCCGTGCTCTCAATGGGTGAGGATCTTGGACAGGAAGTCCCTCGCGCGCTCGCTGCGAGGGCTTGTGAAGAAGGTCTCCGGATCGGCTTCGTCGACGATCCGGCCGGCGTCGATGAACACGACGCGGCGGGCGGCCTGGCGCGCGAGATCCATCTCGTAAGTCACCACGACCATCGTCGTGGCCGCCTTGGCGAGCGCGACCATCACGTCGAGGACCTCATCGATCATCTCGGGGTCGAGCGCCGAGGTCGGCTCGTCGATGAGCATCACCTTGGGCCGCATCGTGAGTGCACGCGTGATCGCGACGCGCTGCTGCTGGCAGCCTGACAGCTGCGCCGGCAGCTTGTCCGCCTGACCGGCCACACCGACGTGTTCGAGGATCACGCGAGCGACAGCCTTCGCCTGCCTCGGCGCCATGGCCTCGGCCTTGACCTGCCCGCGGGTGACGTTCTGCAGGACCGTCTTGTGGGCGAAGGGGTTGAACGACTGGAACACCATCTCGACGTCGGCGCGTAGGCGCGCCAGCGCACGTCCTTCCGCAGGGATCCGGACCCCGTCGATGGTGATCGTCCCCGAGTCGATCGTCTCGGGGCGGTTGACGGTGCGGCACAGCCTGGACCTGCCGCTGCCCGAGGGGCCGATGAGGACCAGGACCTCGCCGCGGTTGACGGTCAGGTCGATGTCCCGGAGCACGTGCAGCGAACCGACGTACGTGTTGACCCGATCGAGCCCGACGAGCGGCTCGTGAGGTCGCGGCGACGTCGGCGGACCGGGCGCGTCGGCGGATGTTGAGGACTCGCCCGTCGACCGAACCGGGGGCGATCCGGGCCGACGGCCACCCCACATCTGCAGGCGGTACGGATCGGGTGGCCAGCGGGACGGTGTCGAGCAAGGCGGGTCTTACCCTTGATGGTGATGTCCACGACTCCGTCTTCCACCGAACCCGCCCTGATCGACGCTGTCGAACCCGCGGCGGCCGCGGTGCGGGCCCCGTCGTCGAGCGCGGGCCGGACCTACCTCGTCAAGACGCTCGGCTGCCAGATGAACGTGCATGACTCGGAGCACATGGCAGGCATGCTCGAGGCGGCGGGGTACGTGGCGGCCAGCCCGCAGGACGCTGCCGCGGAGACCGTCGACGTCCTGGTCATCAACACGTGCGCCGTCCGCGAGAACGCCGCCGGCAAGCTCTACGGAAACCTCGGTCGGCTCGCCCCGGTCAAGCGTGCGCGCCCCGGCATGCAGATCGCTGTCGGTGGCTGCCTGGCTCAGAAGGACCGCGCGGGCATCGTGCAGCGTGCACCGTGGGTCGATGTGGTGTTCGGGACCCACAACCTCGACGCGCTCCCGGTGCTGCTCGAGCGAGCGCGGCACAACGAGGAGGCCGCCGTCGAGATTGCCGAGTCCCTCCAGGTGTTCCCCTCGACGCTCCCGACCCGACGCGAGTCGGTGTATGCGGGCTGGGTCTCGATCAGCGTCGGGTGCAACAACACCTGTACCTTCTGCATCGTCCCGCACCTGCGTGGCAAGGAGCGCGACCGTCGGCCCGGCGCGATCCTCGCGGAGATCGAGGCACTCGTGGGCCAGGGCGCCATCGAGGTCACGCTGCTCGGCCAGAACGTGAACTCCTACGGCGTGGAGTTCGGTGACCGCGGGGCGTTCGCCAAGCTGCTG
>JAYTSH010000439.1:0-1998 GCA_043745755.1 Cellulomonas sp.
GAACTTCTACCACTCGGCCGTCATCTCGGGTCCGACCTCGCTCGCGGCCGCCGAGATCGAGGTCCCCGACCTGCGCGGCGGGTTCAGCCACCTCATCGCCGCGCTCACCGCGAAGGGCACGTCGTCCGTGCGGGGCATCAGCCTCATCGACCGCGGCTACGAGCACTTCACCGACAAGCTGACCGCCCTGGGCGCCGAGTTCAGTCGCGACTGAGACAGGGGGCCGGGGGCCTGGACCGCCGCCGCGAGGCGGGTGCGGGTAGCATCCGTGACCGTGCCAGCACCGCAGCGCTCCAACCGCGCCTACCGCATCGTCGCCCGGATCGTGCGGCCGATCCTGTTCGCGATGATGCATCGCGACTGGCGCGGCGCCGAGCACCTGCCTGCGACCGGTGGCTTCATCGCCGCGGCGAACCACATGACGAACCTGGACCCTCTGACGTTCGCGCACTACCTGTACGACCACGGCTTCGCGCCGAAGATCCTCGCGAAGGCCTCGCTGTTCAAGGTCCAGGTGCTCGGAGCGATCCTGCGAGCGACCGGCCAGATCCCCGTCTTCCGCAACAGCTCGCAGGCGGGCCGGTCGCTCGACGACGCGGTCCAGGCGCTGCGCGACGGCGAGTGCGTCGCGGTGTTCCCCGAGGGCACGCTGACCCGTGATCCGGACCTGTGGCCCATGGTCGGCAAGACCGGGGTCGCGCGTCTCGCGCTGATGACCCGGGCCCCCGTGATCCCGGTCGCCCAGTGGGGTCCGCAGGACATCCTCGGTCGGTACTCCAAGGTCCTCAAGCCGTTCCCGCGCAAGAAGGTGTCGGTCGTCGCCGGGCCACCCGTCATGCTCGACGACCTGTACGACCGCCCCCTGGACACCGCGACGCTGCGCGAGGCCACTGAACGCGTCATGGCGGCGATCACAGTGATCCTCGAAGACCTCCGCGGCGAGCCGGCCCCCGAGGTCCGCTTCGACGTGCGGCGGGTCAGGGCACAGGGCGAGCGGCCCGACGACGGCGATCGGCCCACGACGCCGACGAACGCGTGACGGCCGTGCCGCCGGTCCCGCGGCTGCGCGCCGCCGTCCTCGGCGCCGGAAGCTGGGGCACGACGTTCGCGGCGGTGCTGTCCGACGCGGGGTGCGACGTCACGATCTGGGGCCGCAACGCACAGACCTGCGACGAGATCACCCGGACGCACCGCAACGAGGCCTACCTGCCCGGCGTCGAGCTGCCCACGGGTATCACCGCCTCGACTGATGCGGCCGGCGTGGTCGCGCGCGCGGACCTGGTGGCGATCGCGATCCCCTCGCAGAGCGCCCGGGCCACGCTCGAGCCGCTGCGCGGCGCGTTCGGGCCGCGCGCCGTCGCGGTCTCGCTCATGAAGGGCGTCGAGCTCGGAGAAGACCGGCGCATGAGCCAGGTCGTCGCCGAGGCGCTCGGCATCCACGCCGACCGCGTGGCCGTCGTGTCCGGCCCGAACCTCGCGAAGGAGATCGCCCAGCACCAGCCGACGGCGACCGTCGTGGCGTCGACGAGCGAGGAGACGGCCCGCCTCGTGGCACGAGCCTGCGCATCCTCGTACTTCCGTCCGTACACGAACGACGACGTCGTCGGCGTCGAGCTGTGCGGTGCGGTCAAGAACGTCATCGCCATCGCGGTCGGCATCTCGCAGGGGCGCGGGCTCGGCTACAACACCATGGCCACCGTCATCACGCGCGGGCTCGTGGAGATCACGCGGCTTGGTCTCGCGCTGGGCGCGGACGCGGACACGTTCCCGGGCCTCGCAGGCCTGGGTGACCTGATGGCGACCTGCGCGTCGCCCGACTCGCGCAACCACACCCTCGGGGTCCACCTGGGTCAGGGGATGGCCCTCGACGACGCGATCCGCGCGACGGGTGGCACCGCCGAGGGCGTCAAGAGCTCGCGATCGGTGCTCGAGCTGGCGGCCAAGGTCGGCGTCGAGATGCCGATCACGGCGGCGGTCGTGGCGGTGCTCCACGAGGGT
>JAYTSH010000440.1:0-7447 GCA_043745755.1 Cellulomonas sp.
GCCGAACCCGTAGTAGACGGTCTGCGCGCCGACGCCGGCGGCGCGAGCCAGGGCCTCGATGCTCGTCGCGGAGTAGCCCTCGCGGACGAACAGGTCGGAGGCCGCCACGACGATGCGGGACCGCGTCGCGCGCGAGCGCTCGGAGCGGCCGTCGAGCCGGGCCGGTGCGTGAGGCTGAACCATGTTGCAGCGACACTACCAATATCTGTTGGTAGTACCACTATCGATGGACACCGGGCCGCGCCTCCTACCCGCGCGGCGGACGCGTGCGGGGGCAGACTGTCGCCCATGGACTACGTGAAGCTCGGTTCGACCGGCCTGGAGGTGTCGCGGCTCGCGCTGGGCTGCATGAGCTTCGGGGACCCGTCGAGCGGTGCGCACCCGTGGACGCTCGACGAGGACACCAGCCGCCCGCTCATCCGGCAGGCCGTCGAGGCAGGGATCACGTTCTTCGACACCGCGAACGTCTACTCAGGCGGCACGAGCGAGGAGATCGTCGGACGCGCACTGGCCGACTTCACGCGCCGCGACGAGATCGTCCTGGCGACCAAGGTGCACGGCCGGATGCACGACGGACCGAACGGCGCCGGGCTCTCGCGCAAGGCGATCCTCGCGGAGATCGACCACAGCCTGCGGCGCCTCGGCACCGACTACGTCGACCTCTACCAGATCCACCGCTGGGACCCGACGGTCCGGATCGAGGAGACGCTCGAGGCGCTGCACGACGTCGTCAAGGCCGGCAAGGCCCGCTACCTCGGGGCGTCGTCCATGTACGCCTGGCAGCTGTCCAAGGCCCAGCACCTCGCCCGCGCCCGCGGCTGGACGCCGTTCGTGTCGATGCAGGACCACTACAACCTCCTCAACCGCGAGGAGGAGCGCGAGATGTACCCGCTGTGCGCGGACGAGGGCATCGGGGTCATCCCGTGGAGCCCGCTCGCGCGCGGTCGCCTCGCCCGCGACTGGGGCACCGAGACGAACCGCAGCGGCAAGGACGCGTTCGGTGCGGGCCTGTACGAGGAGGGCGACCGGGCGATCGTCCACGCCGTCGGGCAGGTCGCTGCTGAGCGCGGCGTGCCGCGTGCGCAGGTGGCGCTCGCGTGGGTCGCCCGCAACCCGGTCGTCACTGCGCCGATCATCGGTGCGACGAGGTCGAGCCATCTGACCGATGCCGTCGCCGCCCTGGAGCTCACGCTGACCGACGACGAGGTCCGCCGGCTCGAGGAGCCATACCGCCCGCACGCCCCCGCAGGGTTCTGACCGGCGCACCGGCCCCACGACGGCGTGGGCCGACGCCCTGGCGCGTCGCCCGGCTAGACTTGCACAGGGCCAGTGCTCTGGTCCATTGATCGGGGGTAGCCGGTCGAGGATGTCGCGGGCGTCAGTGGTGATCCGCGGTTCTGCGGTGAGCGTGTACCCACCGATGGCGATGGTCACGGTGCGAAGCGGTCGCAGGGCCCGCACGAGCTACTTGATCGTGACGTCGATGGCGTCTTGCAGATGGCGGGCGCCGGCCAGCGCGGCGAACACGACGGTCAGGTGCGCCTCGATAGCATCGCGCTGGAGGTGGCAGATCGGCCGGGCCCGCAGGTGGGACTTCGCCATCCGGAACGACTGCTTGACTCGCCACAGGTCGTGGTAGGCCGCGATGACCAGGCTACCGACTAGTGCCCCGACCCCCGCCCGGACCTGTGACCTGCACCGACACCCCAAGCAGCCGCGGAGCTGCGCAAGTCAGGCCCGACGACCCCGAGCACCACACTCAGCCAGTGGAACCGACGCCCACCCGCACGACAGCGGGCTCCCCGTCACACCGTCCGACCAGAATTACTCCCGAACGCCACCGAGCCGCGCTCAGACCCGACGCTCTGACCACGTGAAAGATCCGGGCCGACGCGCTGCAGTCCCCCAGCCGTCTGAACTCGACGCACGACCGAAGGCCCCTGGGACGTAGGGTTCCAGAGGCCTTCGGCATGTTCGGGAGTGAGACCGGAGGTGGCGTCTCGTGAGACCAGCGGCCTACTCCGTGCCCCCGACCATGACGTAGCTGCCACTTTGCAGCTTGAGCGATGACCGAATGAACAGCGCTCCGATCAACGCCGCTGTTGCTCCCCCCAGCACGAATGCCCACGCGTTCGGGTTTTGGAAGCCGCCGATGGTCGACCACACGCCCTGCGCCACGAACAGGGCGCCGACAGCGAACCCGGAAGGTGGGCGCGCAGTCATGCGCCACCACGGTCGCGGCTCATCAACCGCTTCGATTGCCGTATCGCGGAAGTTCCGGACAGCGAACCCGACGAGGATGGGCTGCAATGGTATCCCGCTGAGGACCCCCGCCAGCGGCCCCAGCGTTGCCCAGAACAGGGCGATGACGAGTACCGCGACGAGACCTGCAATTATGTAGTACGCGACCTTCGCTTCAGCGGCAACGATGCGTATTCGCATGCGTCCTCCTGTCGATGTCATGGCAACACGTAGTAGTCGATGTATGAGCACCACCCTCCTGCCGTGCAACCGTAATAGTACTGCTTGATGCGCTTCTTCTGGTAGTGAGCGGAGGCGATAGCGTCAGCCATCGTCGCCGGCTTGTAGCACACTGCCAAGTACAACAAGCTAATCGGGAGCATGCAAACCGTGCTCTGAAAACCAAGGAGGCTCCAGTTCTGCTCGACCTGGGCTCGCGACCACCAAGAGATCACGGCCGGCCAGTAGGTCGGGTCAGCCACCACGGGGTAGGCAGCTCCCGCGTCATGCTCGACCACCTGGGTGAGGGTTGTGTCGTTGACTTCGTAGTGGGTGGCAACGGGGTTGCCGTTCGCGTCCAACGCCCACGGTGCATCGATCAGTCCGATCTCCTCGCCGCCCGAAGCAGTCAGGAGAACCTGTTCGCCGACCTTCGTGAGCCTTGCCCCTACCGGGAGCTCCAGAGAGTAGGCGTACTGCTGCGGGGCGGCAGGGCCGTCGATGATCGTGTTGATCGTGATCCCACCGTTCTCGGTGACGACGGGCACTGTCACGGAGCCGTTGTTGTTGTCGAAGGAGACCACGCCGGACTGTTCCACGAGAGCGTGATCCGCTGCCGTGGCGAACGGCAGGCCGATCGTGACATGCTCTCCAGCGGTGGTCTGGACCTCAATTCCCGCGGCGGGGTCCCCCGGAATCTTGATTGAGGTCTCACCGACCGTGGACGCGATGACGTTGACGCCCTCTTCGGCAGTTGTAACATTCGCGGCCGTAGAAAGGACCTGCGGGGCAACTGCGGCGATCGCGTCCAGGTTGTCCGAGGGCGTGGCTTCAGCAGCGCCAGCCGGGCCCACACTAGCGAAAAGTAATACCGCCGTGGCGACAGTAGCGACCGTCGGTCGCATCCAAGCTTGCACGTCATTCTCCTTTGAATTTGGACAGAACGATCCCGCCCTGAAGCGTGCACACATGTCTGACGGGGCGATACATGCTGAGCGTAGTTGGTCTAGCCCGACCTTGTCCGGCGAACCGGACGCGAGTTTTTGCCATTTGAGACTGATGTCGGCACAGTTGCCACTCGCTGGATCTCCCCGACGAATCAAGCCGGGGGCTGGCCGTTATGCCGACGTCGGCTTAACGGCCACGTTCGCCAGCTGGACGCGGTTGCCTCGCGGGTGCTGGTCAACCTCGCCGCCAGGGCTCCTGTGCTTCCCGGCGCCGACCAGGTCGCCTACCTCGACATCGACTCTCGCCGTCAAGGCGACTTACGGGTACCAGAAGCAGGGTGCCGGGTACGGATACTCGGGGGTCAAGGGCCGCCCGCCTGGTCGCCGACGCCCTGGCCACCGCCCGCAAGGCCGGCGCCACCGGGTCGGTGACCCTGCGCGCCGACTCGGCGTACTACAACCACGACGTGATCGCCGCGGCCCGCACCGCTGGGGCCCGGTTCTCGGTCACCGCGCGCATGGACCCCGCGGTGACCAGGGCGATCACCCAGATCCCCGAGGATGCCTGGGTCGGCATCACCTACCCGCACGCGATCTGGGACCAGGAGGAGGACCGCTGGGTGTGCGACGCGCAGGTCGCCGAGATCGGATTCACCGCGTTCACCTCCCGCACCCAGGCTGAGCACATCAGTGCCCGCCTGATCGTGCGCCGCGTCAACCGCCTGAACCCCCAGTCCGTCCCGACCGGCCAGGACGAGCTGTTCTCGGTCTGGCGCTACCACGCGGTCTTCACCGACTCCGCCGAGCAGGTGCTCGCGGCCGAGGCCACCCACCGCGACCACGCGATCATCGAGAAGGTCATCGCCGAGCTCAAGGCAGGCCCCCTCGCGCACCTGCCCTCAGGGCAGATGAACGCCAACGGCGCGTGGCTGGTCCTGGCCGCGATCGCGTTCAACCTGACCCGCGCCGCGGGGACCCTCGCCTCAAGGTTTCACGCCAAGGCGACCACCGCCACGATCCGCACCCAGCTCATCGCCGTGCCCGCCCGCATCGCCCGCTCGGCCCGCCGCCTCCGGCTGCACCTACCCCAGCGATGGCCATGGGAGCACGCCTGGCAGGCGATGTTCACCGCCACCGCCGGGCCACCCGCCAGCGCGACCTGACCACCCAGCCCCAGCGGCGCAACCAAGGACCCCACGTGGAAGACCCGGACAGACCGGAAACACCACCACGCCCGAAACCACGATCACCCCGACACAGACCGATCAGCAGCCCTCAGAAACCCGACCGGTGGATTCAGGCTGAGGGGTCGAGGTCCCCGAGGATCGGGAGCGACTAAGCAACCTGATCTGATCGAGGACCTCGACGGTGTCCAACGCAACGGGGTGCGTGCTCGCGCCCACCACTGATCCCTGCCCGCGCTGTGATGTTCTGCCCGGCCTGGACGGTGTCCAGGCCGAGCAGGTCGAACGCGACCCGACGTTATTGACGGTGACGGTCTCCTGCACAGCGGTCGCACCGGAGGACGTCTTCACCCTCCGAATGAACTTCGACACCCCACCAGACCACCGACGAGCGCCCCGAAACGGCGCCACCCGGACCTCTGACCTGCACCGACACCCCAACCAGCCCCGGACCTGTGCAAGTCGGGCCCGACTAGATCCGGGCGCCAGCGCGGCTCCGGCGGAACCCCCACCACCGGACCCAGTGCTGACCGATCGTCGCGAACGCCTCGTCGTCGGTGCCGAACGTCGACAGCACGGCCGTGACCCGACCGTTCGAGGTGCGCAGCGGCGTGGGGTTGTGGTCGATGATCAGCAACAGCTCGTTCGCGCCGTGCAGCCGGATGCCGACCTGGTACTCGCTGCGGTGCCAGATCGTCCCGCCGAGCAGCGTCCCGTCGGGTCGGCGCGCCTCGAAGTGGCAGCGACGGGGTCGCCGCGCATCCCGTGCAGACCGACGCGGTCGAGCAGGCGGCGTCCGGGTGGGCCCGCGCCGAGGCCCGCGGCCAGCAGCGTCCGGCGGTCGGCTCCGCAGCACCGTCCCTCTCGATCCGACCCGGTCCGCCGGCCCGGCCCGGCCCGGCCCGGCCTGCGGAGCCGCTCAGCCGCAGTGCGGGCGCAGGCGCACCTGCTAGTGGACCCGCGCGACCGCGGCCGCGTCAACGGTCAGCACCACCGCGGACCCGACGACGAGCCGAGTGCCCGCGGGCGGGTTCACCGTGACACGGCCGACCCCGGCCACCTCGACCGTGAGCTCGACCCGTCCCCGCTGGAATCCGACGCCGACGACCGTCCCCCGGAGGCCTGCATCCTCGTCACAGCCGAGCGGCGCGGGCGCGACACCGTCGCCGATCACCAGCAGCGCGCCGGGGGCGAGGGCGAACATTCCGGCATCGGGTCCGGCGACAGAGCCGCCCGCTGGGCGCGTGTTGTCCCAGGACCCCTTGAGACCGGGCTCGACAAGGGCCCGGCGGAGGGCCGCTGAGGCCGGTGAAGCCACCGCCACGAACGCCTCGTACCCGAGGAACTCCGCGACCTCGCGCGTCATGGGCCGTTGCCACAGCTCGGCCGGTTCGGCGACCTGGAGCAGCCGCCCTGCGTCCATGACCGCGATGCGGTCGGCGACCGCGAACGCTTCGTCGTGGTCATGCGTCACCAGGAGCGCCGTCGTGCCCGTCGCGGTGAGAGCGGCGCGGAGGTCCTCGGCGAGGCGCTCGCGCAGCGCGCGGTCGAGCGCGGACAGCGGCTCGTCGAGCAGCAGGAGGCGCGGCGACGGGGCGAGCGACCGGGCCAGGGCGACCCGCTGCTGCTCGCCGCCGGACAGCGTCGCGATCGGGCGCCGCTCGTACCCCGCGAGCCCGACGACGCCCAGCAGCTCGCGCACCCGCGCCTCGCGCGCGGTCCGGTCGAGGCCCGCCATCCGCAGCCCGAACTCGACGTTCCCGACGACGTCACGGTGCGGGAACAGCTGTCCGTCCTGGAACATCAGGCCGAACCCGCGCCGGTGAACCGGCACCCCCGCGAGGTCGACGCCGTCCCACGCGACGGTGCCCGCGGCGGCTGGTTCGAGGCCCGCGACCGCGCGCAGCAGCGACGACTTGCCGCAGCCCGACGGCCCGAGGAGCGCGAGGACCTCGCCGGGAGCGATGTCGAGCGCGACATCGTCGACCGCAGTCACGCCACCCGCACCGCGAGCCGCGGGGTACCGCACGACGAGGCCCTGCACACTGAGCCCGCGCGGTCCCTGCGCCATCAGAACTCCGATCCGTCCGCCGAGCCGCGCAGACGCTCGGCGACCGCCATGATGCCCGCCGTGATCGCCGCGAGCACCACCGACGCCGCGAGCGCCATGCCGTAGTTCTGCGCCCCGGGCCGCCCGATGAGCCGAAAGATGACCACCGGCAGGGTCGGCGCGTCGGGACGGGCGAGGAACGACGTCGCACCGAACTCTCCGAGCGACACCGCGAACGCGAACCCGACCGCCAGCCCGAGCGCCCGCGCCGCGATCGGCACGTCGACCGCAGCGAGCACCCGCGCGGGTCCGGCCCCGAGCGTCGCGGCCGCCTCCCGCAGACGTGGGTCGATCGCGCGCAGCACCGGCAGCACGGTCCGCACGACGAGCGGCACAGCCACGACCGCCTGGGCGATCGGCACGAGCAGGCCGCTGGTGCGCAGGTCGACGGGGAGGCCGAGCGGACGGTCGAGGGTGATGAGGAACCCGAACCCGACGGTCACCGCCGAGACGCCGAGCGGCAGCATGAACACGGCGTCGAGCACCGACACGGTCCGGCGCCCGACCCGGCTGCGCGGCCGGCGCGACACCACGAGCGCGACGAGCCCGCCGACGACAACCGCGAGGACAGTCGCCACGAGTGCCGTGCGCAGCGAGTTGGCGGCAGCGGTCCAGACCGTCACGGTCAGCGCGTTGCGGCCGCCCGTCGTCCCGAGCGCGACGTAGTGGTCGATCCCCCAGCCCGACGGAGTCCGCAACGAGCGCACGACGAGGGTCACGAGGGGCAGCGCGAGCAGCGCGACGAC
>JAYTSH010000441.1:0-4548 GCA_043745755.1 Cellulomonas sp.
TGACGATCTCTGCGAAGTCGGCGTGCCAGCGCGAGCTCGAGCAGGGCCTGAAGGACTGGGAGCAGCAGCTGCGCGACCGGTCGACCGGCGGCTGAGGCGACCCGCGGCTGCGGTGACCGGCGGCTGAGACGTCCGGCGTGAGCCTGACCCTGGGGCCCGCGGGCACGACTGAAGCTCAGGGCACTCGGAGGATTCGGAGCGGGTCGCGGCGGGCCGCCGAGACAGCCGGTGGTACGGACCCGGCGAGTGCGACGAGGACGGCGAGCGCTGCGACCCCGACCGTGAAGCTCGCCGACGGCAGTGTTCCCGTGAGGAGTCGAACCCCGAGGAGTCCGGCGCCCGAGCCGACGATGGCGCCGCCGATCGACGCGACGGCGCTCTGGACGAGGACGAGGACGACGATGGCCGATCGGCTGGCACCGAGTGCGCGGCGGCGCCCGAAGTCGCGGCGGCGCCCCGAGACGGCGCCCAGCATGGTGACGGTCACCAGGACGAGGCCGATGCCGAGCACGCCTGCCATGAGCTGACGGGCGCTCGCGCCGAGGGTCCCCTTGATGACGTCCTGGAGCTGGATGATGCCTCCCGACGTGGCAACGTCGACCTGGTCGGGATGGTCCGCGCGCAGGATCGCGGTGATGGCGTCGGCGGTCCGGGTGGCCCCGGCAGCGTCGTCGACCAGCACGTAGATGTAGCGGACGGGGAAGTCCGCGCCGTCGTCCGGTTGGTACAGGACGAGGTCGTCGAGGAACGCGAGCGGCCCGGACGCGTCGAGCTGCCCGACGACGCCGACGCGCAAGGTGCCGTCCGTCAGGGCGCCGACGGTGTCGCCGAGGTGCAGGTTGGCGGCCGTGTTGGCGCCGATCAGGGCCTCGTGCGGCGCGGCGAGTCCGCGGCCGGCGCTCACACCGACCTCGTCGGGCAGGCGACCCACGAGCGGTCGCAGAGGGGTCCCGACGCCGCCCGTGCGCAGGTCCTCGTTGCGGACGTCGGTCGCGGGCCCCAGGCCGAACGCCCACGTCACCCCGGACAGGTCGGCGACCTGCGCGACGGCGGAGGCGTCGATGCCGGCCGTGCCGGTCGAGTCCGTCACGGTGACCAGTCGCGTTCCGATCGAGTCGATCGATGCCATCACGGACTGCTCCGCGGCGGCGGAGCGTCCCGTGGTCAGCAGCACGACGAGGCAGACCATCGCCACGACAAGGGCCGCGGTGACGGTGGCGACGGGTTGGGTGACCGCTGACATCAGGCCGTCGCGCAGCAGGGCGCCGGTGCGCGGCCGCCCGGGCCGAGGCGTCGAGGACGCCGTCATGCGAGGCGAACCCGGTGGTCGGCTCGGGCGACGAGGCTGTGGTCGTGGGTCGCGACCACGACCGTCGCCCCGGCGCGCGCGCGGTCCTCGAGCGCGGTCCAGACGACCTCCCCGGAGTCGTCGTCGAGGTTGCCGGTCGGCTCGTCGCCGAAGATGACCGTCGGGTCGGTCAGGAGAGCGCGGCACAGCGCGACGCGTTGTGCCTGCCCTCCGGAGATCTCGCCCGGTCGGTGGTCGGTCCGATGCCCGACGCCGAACTCCTCCAGCAGGTCCCTCGCCCGGGTCCGTGCGGTGGAGAGCGACAGGCCCGCGAACAGCGCCGACTCGCAGACGTTGTCCAGGACCGTGCGCGACGGGTCGAGCATGGCGTCCTGGAACACGAACCCGAAGTGGCCCGCGCGCAGGCGGGCGCGCTCGTCGTCCGGCAGCGAGTCCGCCGCCCGGCCGGCCCACAGGACGTGCCCGGCGGTGGGGCGCAGCAGGAGCGCCAGCACATACAAGAGGGTCGACTTGCCGGAGCCCGACGGCCCGGTCAGAACCGTCACGGCACCCGGCGCCAGCTCCAGGCTCAGGTCGTCGATGACGGGCGGCTGCCCGCGCCGGTAGGTGAAGACCAGGTTCTCGACGGACAGCGTCGGCCTCGCCGCGGGCTCGCCGACCGTCGCGGGGCCAACCATGTCCGCACGGTCCCGCGCAGGCGTCATGGGGCGGTCGACGGCGTCGGCGATGCGGCATCCCCGTGGGCCGCGACTCGCGGGGACGACACCGCGTGACCGGGCGAACCGAACAGGGCGACGACCTCACCTGCCGACAGGCCCTCGACGACGGACCGGGACCCGTCCGAGGCCAGCACCTTCACTGTGCGTCGCTCACCGTCCGACGTCAGGACGAACGCGGACCCGTCTGCGGCGGTGGACAGCGCAGAGAGCGGCACCATCGCCCCGGTGACCTCGGGGCGGACCACGACGGTCGCGTCGAAGCGGACGTCTGCTGTGGTGAACGGAACGGCTGCGCACGGCGCGGCGCACACCGGCCCACCGTCCGGCGCCGTCAACGTCAGCGTCAGCTCGCCACCGTTGCCGATCTTCGCCTCGCTGCTCGTCATGTCACCGACGACCGCATCCCACACCACGCCGGGGCCGATGACGCGCACAGCCATGCCTGTCCTCGGAACAGTCGAGCGCGTGCTGGGGTCGATCGCGATCGTGACCGTCGGTGCACCCGTGGCCGCACTGGCCACCTTCTCCCCGCCGGCGAGCACGAGGCCCGGACGGACAGCCTCGTCGAGAACGACGCGGGCCGGGAGCCCGTCGGCGAACACCAGGTCCCCGACCGCGACGACGCCGGTGACCGGGACCCCGAGCGACTTCTGCCACTTCTTGACGGCTGCGGCGGTCGCAGTGGTGAACTTCTCGTCCGGTGTGGCTGTGGTGAATCCCTTGTCGACGAGGAGCTGTTCCAGCTGGCGGACATCGGCGCCCGTGACGTCGCTTGTCAGGTCGCGGAACGCCGGAACCTGCCCCGACGCGATCACCACGGGACGCAGGCCCACTGTGTAGAGCACATCGCCCGACGCGACCATGTCCCCGTCGTGGACGTCCACTGTCGTGACCGTTCCCGCCCCAGCCGCCGTCGCGAGGAGGGTCGTCGGCCACGACATGCGCGCCGTGTAGGTCTCGGTGGACCCGACCGTGCCCTCCACGACGGAATACGTCGGGACACGTTCCGCCACCACCACGGGCCGCGGCGGGACGAACGTCGCCCGCCCCGCCCACCAGCCGAGCCCGAGGGCGACGACGACCGCGATCACCCACGCCCCGC
Organism: Cellulomonas sp.; assembly: GCA_043745755.1. Lineage (GTDB taxonomy): Bacteria > Actinomycetota > Actinomycetes > Actinomycetales > Cellulomonadaceae > Cellulomonas_A. The sequence continues at coordinate 3,131 of JAYTSH010000441.1, forward strand.
CCGCCCTCCGGCGCGCGCGAGTCATGAGTGGTCCCCGCACGGGGGAAGTTCTGCCCTCTGCTTCGTCACTGCATCATCCCGTTCGCTCACCAGGGTGTTCGGTATTGCGGACACTTCTGTTCGGCGGTCTCCCACTCCGCAAGGGGAAGCGCGTCCATCGCCGGGTCCGCAAACGGCGTCCAGAAGCCGACACCAGATGCCGAGAACGACTGAATGACTGACTCGACCCAGGCGTCCTCGGACGGCGGATCCGCGAGGACGTATCCCCCGTGACGAAGACAAAGCCACGTATCGAGCATGTAGCGATACGACTGGCGCACCTGGACGTCGGTCGGCGCGTGCAGACCGAGCGTCGGAATGCCAAGCTCAGCACGGCACGCGTCACTGTCTGAGGCAAATCTGTGCAATTCATCCTGATCCGCCCACGCCTTGCTTGATCCGCCAAACTCGTTCATTGTCACGTGCCAACCTCGCGCGTCCATGCACGCTTGCAGGGTGGTAGTCCTCTCTTCGGCCTCACGTGCCTGCTGCCCGAACCATGCTGGTGCCGTCCACTCATCATCGGTCGGCGCAGCCGGTCCAGGCGTGCTGCACGCCGCGAGCAAGGCCGCCAGCACGACAGCCACGGGGTAGGCACGTGCCATGCGTTTCCCTTCCGGTGATACCGGAGGCTGCGCAACATTGCGCAACCCCCGGCGTCGAGAGTCGACACATACTACGAGTCGGGTCAGGTGGTGCAGGACCTCGACGCGGAGTAGACCGTGCCCGCCGAGACTGAGACGGAACTTGCATCGGAGATGCCCGTCTTGTCAATCACCGTGTAGCCCGCAGGCATCTCGCCGACGAGAATGGGCTGGACCCCGCCCGCGGTGAAAACGGTGTCGTAGCGGACTCCAACGGTTCTGGCCGAGATGCCGATCTGCCATCCGGTCGAGGAGTGGCAGGAGATGGCCGTCGAGTTGGTCCAAGCGAAAGCACCGGTCGCGCCGGCCACGACGAGCAGACCCGACGCCACGGCGACAGGGACCGCTCTGACTAAGTTGTTTCGATTCTTCACGATTGCCCCTTGCTTCATCTTGAACGTACGACTTTGGACCGATGGGAGCGCTCCCATCGCGTCGCTTGTCGCTTGTGTTGTTACCGTAGCAGGGCCGGGATGTGACAGCCTGCGGTTCCGCAGACAGATTTTGCCAACCGGAGAGCGACGCACCGGCTAACTGATCAGCACCGCCCACCCCCACCGGGGCTTCCCGCGCACCCACCTCGCCGCGGAGATCGCGCGTACCCACACCACAGGACGGACGCCGCACGCCCCGCACCACGGGGATCCGCGCGCTCGTCACGATCGTCCGTGGACGGGTGCGCGGCTCGCTCGTGCCGATGCTCGTCCTCGGGCTGATCTTCTCGGTGCTGTTCTC
>JAYTSH010000442.1:0-2575 GCA_043745755.1 Cellulomonas sp.
AGCCAGGTCTGCGCGGGCGGCGAGGCTGCGGCGCGCGCACCAGCCGCGGCCTCCTCGGCGACCAGCCCGACGGCGTCGTAGGCCTCGACGATCAGCAGCGTGAGCAGCGCGTCCCGCGACTCGACGTAGCGGTAGACCGCCGACGACGAGACACCGAGGTCACGCGCCACCGCACGCAGGGAGAGGTTCGCCGCACCGTCGGTGCCGAGGCGCTCGCGAGCTGAGGCGAGGAGCTCGCTCATGACCTCGGCGCGGGCGCGTTCGCGGGCGCCTCGCGGCGCGTTGGGGCGGGCCTTCACCGGGCGAGTGTGATCGACGCGAGCAGTGTTCGCAAGTGAGAGCGGTGCTCTTGACGATGCTGGCCGGAGATGGGAGCATCGCTCTCTATCGAGAGCACCGCTCTCCGTACAGGACCAGGAGCATGCCATCACTCGCCACGTCATCCTCGGGAAGGGCCCGATCGGCTCGACGCTCGCCCGTCAGCTCGCGGACGCGGGGGGCGACGTCCTCGTCCTCAGCCGTTCGGGCGCACCCAGCGCGCACGGGACCACCGGGGAGAGCGCCGACTCCCCCGTCCGCCACGCCGCGGTCGACAGCGCCGACGCCGCCGCGCTCTCCCGCGCTGCCCGGGGCGCCGACGTCCTCTACAACTGCGTCAACCCCGCCTACCACCGCTGGCCGACCCTGTGGCCGCCGCTCGCCGACGCGATCCTGGCTGCGGCCGAGTCGACGGGCGCCGTCCTGGTCACCACCGGCAACCTGTACGGGTACGGGGCCGGCACCCGGCTCATGCGCGAGGACTCCCCGCTCGCCTCGACCGAGTCGAAGGGCCTCGTGCGGATTGCGATGTGGCACGAGGCCGAGCGGCGCCACCGGGTGGGTCGGGTGCGCGCGACCGAGGTGCGCGGCAGCGACTACGTCGGCCCGAGTGCCCTCGGCCACGCGCACGCCGGCCCCCGCATGCTCGCCCCGCTGCTCGCGGGCCGTCCGCTGCACCCGATCGGGGCGTCCGACGTGGCCCACACCTGGAGCTACCTGCCCGACTTCGCCCGCGCGCTCACCGCGGCGGGAGCCACCGAGGCCGCGTGGGGCAGGGCCTGGCACGTCCCGTCGCCGCAGGCGCTGACGTTCCGCCAGCTGGCGACGCTGTTCGCCGACGCCGCGGGCGCACCCCAGCCCCGGATCCGGCCGCTCCCGATGGCCGCCGTCCGGCTGCTCGGGATCGGCTCACCGATGCTGCGCGAGGTGTTCGCCATGGGCTATCAGTTCGTCGAGCCGTTCGTGATGGACTCGACCCGCTCGCAGGGCGCTCTCGGGCTCACCCCGACCCCGTGGGACACGATCGTCGCCGAGACGCTCGCCTGGTGGGGCAGCCGGTCCGCCGACTCCCGGACAGCAGCCCGGCGCTGACTCAGCCGAACCGGACACGCCGTCCCTCGACCGACAGGTCGCCGCGCGCGACGCGGCCGACCACGTCGACCAGGAGGGCATGCTCGACCGTCTTGATGCGCTCGTGCAGGGACGCCTCGTCGTCGTCGTCGAGCACCTCGACCGCCCGCTGGGCGATGATCGGCCCGGTGTCGACACCCTCGTCGACCAGGTGGACCGTGCAGCCGGTGACCCGCACTCCGTACGCGAGAGCGTCACGCACGCCGTGCGCACCGGGGAAGGCCGGCAGCAGCGCGGGGTGGGTGTTGATGACGCGACCGGCGAACTTGGCGAGGAACGAGGCCCCGAGGATCCGCATGAAGCCCGCGCTGACGACGAGCGTCGGGCTGAAGACCCCCACCGCGGCCGCGAGCGCGACGTCCCACGCGGCGCGGTCCGCGAAGTCGGCGGGCCGCACGACGACGGTCGCCACGCCCGCTGCCCTGGCCACGGCGAGGCCGCCTGCGGCTGGGTCGTCGCTCAGCACGCCGACCACGCGGGCACCGAAGGCGGGGTCGGAGCGGGCGGCGAGGAGCGCCGCGAGGTTCGAGCCGCCGCCCGAGACGAGCACGACGACCCGAGCCGGGGGCGGGACGACGGCGGGCCGCGGAGACTTCGACGGATTCGACGGGCTCGACGGGCTCGACGGCTTCGATGCTGGCACAGGCCCGACCCTAGCGACCCTCGGGTCGTCGTCGAGCGGTGCGGTCGGCGAGCGGGCACCGCGCAGAGGACCCAGGTGCATGGGCGAGAATGCTCGGGTGAGCAACCCGTACGCACCGCCGTCCGGCGATCGCCCACGCGCCGACCAGCACCCGGACCCGCTGACCGACCATCGCGGCACGGGACCGACGTCCGGCCCGGGCCGTCTCCCCGGGCGCCAGCGTCCACCCGTCACACCGCCCCGACCGCCCGATCCCGCGGCGGTGGTGCGCGGGAGTCGTCAGATCGTGCACTTCGGCCTCTTCATGCTCGCGGCGATCCTCCTGAGCGTGCTGAACCTTCCGTGGAAGCTCGCGTCGGTCGCTTTCCTCGTCGCCGCCGTCGTCACGGGGATCCGCGCGCTCGTCACGATCGTCCGTGGACGGGTGCGCGGCTCGCTCGTGCCGATGCTCGTCCTCGGGCTGATCTTCTCGGTGCTGTTCTC
>JAYTSH010000443.1:0-6027 GCA_043745755.1 Cellulomonas sp.
GTCGGCCGTCATCGCGTCCTCCGACGACACCGGCCGCAGCACGATCGGGTGACCGTACGTCCGGCCGTCGCCCTGCACCCCGACCGAGCGCACGTCGCCGAGGAGCACGACGGGGCACTGCCAGATCTCGCGGTCCAGGCCGGCCTTGGTCAGCTCCTCGCGCGCGATCGCGTCGGCTGCGCGAAGCATGTCGAGACGCTCCGCCGTCACCTCGCCGACGATGCGGATCGCGAGCCCGGGTCCGGGGAACGGCTGGCGCCACACGATCGCCTCGGGCACCCCGAGCTCGAGGCCGACCGCCCTGACCTCGTCCTTGAACAGTGCACGCAGCGGCTCGACGAGCGAGAACTGCAGGTCGTCCGGCAGCCCGCCGACGTTGTGGTGGCTCTTGATGTTCGCGGCACCCTCCCCGCCGCCGGACTCGACGACGTCCGGGTAGAGCGTGCCCTGCACGAGGAACTTGACCTCCGTGCCGCGCTCGCCGGCGTCCGCCACGACCTCCCGGGCCGCCTGCTCGAACACGCGGATGAACTCGCGGCCGATGATCTTGCGCTTGGTCTCGGGGTCGCTCACACCCGCGAGCGCGCTCAGGAACCGCTCGCGCGCGTCGACGACCTTGAGCTGCACACCCGTCGCCGCCACGAAGTCGTTCTCGACCTGTTCGGCCTCGCCCGTCCGCAGCAGCCCGTGGTCGACGAACACGCAGGTCAGCTGCGCGCCGACGGCCTTCTGCACGAGCGCCGCGGCGACCGAGGAGTCGACGCCACCCGAGAGGCCGCAGATGACGCGCGCGTCGCCGACCTGCGCGCGGATCGCTGCGACCTGCTCGGCGATGACACTGCCGGGGTTCCAGTCGGGGGTGAGGCCGGCGCCCAGGTACAGGAAGTTCTCGAGCGCCTGCTGACCGAGCGGCGAGTGCTTGACCTCGGGGTGCCACTGCATGCCGTAGAGGTGCCGGGTGCGGTCCTCGAATGCGGCGACGGGCGAGCCGGTCGACGTCGCGAGCACGTGGAAGCCCTCCGGTGCGGAGTGCACGGCGTCGCCGTGGCTCATCCACACGGTCTGCGCGGCGGAGCTCCCGGCCAGGACGGTGCCGGCGTCGTGAACCATGACCGCGGTCCCGCCGTACTCGCGGGCACCGGTCTGCGCAACCGTCCCGCCCAGCGCAGCCGCCATGGCCTGGAAGCCGTAGCAGATGCCGAGCACCGGCACGCCGGCCTCGAACAGTGCGGGGTCCACGGACGGCGCGCCGTCGGCGTACACGCTCGACGGACCGCCCGACAGGATGATCGCCACCGGGTCCTTCGCCAGCATCTGCGCGACAGTCGCGGTGTGCGGGATGATCTCCGAGTACACGTGAGCCTCACGCACGCGACGCGCGATCAGCTGCGCGTACTGCGCCCCGAAGTCGACGACCAGCACCGGTCGGTGCGACGGGGGCCGCTGGGCGCTCGCGGGCGGCGGTGTGGTCTGCGCAGCTGAGGTCACGGGGTCAAGGATAGGCGGCCGGCAGCGAGCAGGAGGATCACGGGAGCCATCGCAGCGGCAGCGAGCGGGCCGCCGAATACCAGCGGTGACGGCTCGAGATCCGGACGGTCGACGAACAGCCGGTAGCGGTCCCGCGGGTGCTGGACGACCTCGACCGTCTGCCCTACGCCGTACTGGCCAGCTGGGAGCTGCTGCGAGGTCTCGATTCCGCGCGGCACCGCTGCGGTCGCGAGGGTCACGACGTCGGTCGGTGCGTCCAGCAGCGCCTTGCGCTGGTAGAGCGCGGCGCGACGAACCCCAGTGACCACCGCGGCGCCCCGCAGACCACGCGTGAAGACGCGATGCCGGCTGATCCGCCACCAGGCCGCTCGCGCCCAGCTGGGAGGGCGGTCACTGCCGGTCGGTCTGGGCGTCACCGCTCAGGGACTGCCTCGAGCCCCGCCGTGGCGTCCGCGTGCACCCGACGCTCAAGGATGAACGACATCACCGGTACGACGCCAGCGAGGACCATCGCGGCGAGACGACCGAAGCTCCAGCGCATCTTCGACCACAGGTCCATGACGGCGACGAGGTACACCACGTAGATCCAGCCGTGCGCGAACGGCACCCAGCCGATCCAGCTCACCACGTCGGGGCCCACGCGTACCACGTACTTGAGGAGCACCTCGAGGCACAGGATCAGCAGCATCGTGCCGGTGACCCAGGCCATGACGCGGTACCGCTGCAGTGCCTGACGGCCCTTCACGGGGTCCAGCGCAGCCATCTGACGCTCCTGTTCTGCCCGGTCGGTGCGGCGTTCGCCACCGCGACGATCACCGCCGACGTCGGATCGGGTCCATCATCGCCGACAGCTGCGGCGGGGGTGGCCGAACGCGAGGTGCGCGCGCCTGGACTGGCGAGATGCGCTTCGGCGATGTGGGTGCCCGCACCTCCTGTGGCGGTCGTGCGTCAGCTCCCGCTCCCCCCTCCCGGCCCAGCGCCGCCGACGTCCCCTGCCGCCCTGCTCTGGTGGCAGGCGCGCCGCCAGCAGTGGCTGCTGGTCGCCTCGATCGCGTGCGGCATCGTGAGCAACGTCGCTGCCGCTGCGATGCCGTACGCGCTCGGTCGCATGCTCACCGCCATCCACCTGCCGAGCGGAGGGGCCGTGACAGTGGGCGACGTCCGGCTCGTCGACCTGCCGCTCGGGGACCTGCACGGGCACGTCGCGCTCGTGACGCAGGAGCATCATGTGTTCGTCGGCACCGTCGCGGACAACCTGCGCCTCGCGCGGGTCGAGGCCGACGACTTCGAGCTCGAGCGTGCCGTGCGTGCCGTCGACGCCTGGGGGTGGGTGGATGCGCTACGCGGAGCTCTGGCGCTCCTGGCAGCCGGAGTAGCGGCCTCTCACAGGCTTGCGTCGCTCGCGATACCGAGGAACGTCACCCCGGGCTCGGACACCGACAGCTCATGGAACCCGAGGCGGTCGTAGAACCCCCGGGCCCGCGCGTTCGAGCTCGCCATGCCGAGATGGACCGCCGGGACACCCCGGTCCGCGAGTGCGGCGAGGAACGTCCGCACGAGGGCGCGCCCGTGGCCACGGCCCTGGTGCTCCGGCAGCAGGTCGATGTGCAGGTGCGCGGGGTAGCCGGCGAGCCCGTCGTGCACGGCCTGCTCGGGGTGGTGGAGCGTGTCGACGAGCCGCTCCTGCCTGGTGCCGGGTGCATCGGGCCTCGGGTAGCGGGGCGCCACGATCGGGAGCCAGCGGCGCCGGTTCTCCTCGGCCCAGCGGCGGGTGTCGGCGGTCCCGAGGACGTAGCCGACCGCGCGGTTCCCGTCGTCCAGCACGAAGGCCAGCTCGGGCTCGAGGTGCAGGTAGGGGCCGGCGTAGATGTCCGGCATCAGGTGGTCGTCGCTGTACTGGCCCCGAGCGTCACCACCGCCGTCCGCAGTGCGCACGCAGACGTCGTAGATGTCGGCACGGTCGAAGTCCTCGTACGGTCGGACGAACGCCACATCAGCTCCTTTGCGAGAGCGGCAGCCGGTCATCGGGACGGCCGAGGAGAGTATCCACGCGACAGGGGTGGCCGCGATAGTCGATCCTGGACACATGTTCGGTCCGGTGGTGCTGCGCGGGGGCTCGGTCGTCCCCGAGGACGCGCTCACGTGGCGGTTCTCGCGGTCGAGCGGACCGGGCGGGCAGTCCGTCAACACGGCCGACTCCCGCGTCGAGCTCTCGGTCGACCTCGCGGCGATCACCTGGACGACGCCGGCCGACCGCGACCGGGTCCTCGCGCGGCTCGCACCCCGGCTGACCCTCGCCGGCCGCCGCGAGGCCACGGCCCGTCGCGACGTTGCCGATGACAAAGACCGGGTCGAGGCGGTCGAGGCGGTCGAGACGGTCGAGACGCTCGGCACGGTCCTGGCGGTGGCGGCGTCCGAGTTCCGCTCGCAGCTGCGCAACCGGGAGGCAGCGCTCGCTCGGGTCACCGAGCTGCTCGACGGCGCGCTGCGCCCGCCTCCTCCGGCCCGACGTGCGACCCGTCCGAGCCGAGCCTCGCGCGCCCGTCGAGTGCAGGCGGAGAGCCGTCGTCGGTCCGTGAAGGAGCTGCGCCGCCGGCCCCAGGCGTGAGCCGCGCGCGCGAGGCGTGCGCCGTCCGCGAGCGCCTGAGGTCGTGCGCGGACCCAGCGGGTCCAGCGGTTCGAGCGGTTCGGCGGCCCGCACGTCAGAGCGCCCGGTCCTCTGACGCCTCGTCGCGGACCATGCGCAGCCACAGGAAGATCGCGAACCCGCCGAAGATCCACCACTGCGCGGCATAGGCGAGGTTTTGCATGTTGAGCCCCGTTCCCGAGCGCACGGGCGTCGGCAGGAGAGTCAGGGCGTCGCCCTGGCCCGGATCCGAGGCGCGGAGCACGCCGTACCCGGTCCAGATCGGCCCGCCCCACCTGTTGAGGAGCTGCGCCGAGCTGATCGCGTCGACCTGCCCGGTTGGCAGGTCGGACCGTCCCGACGCCTCCGAGCTCTGCAACCAGGCGGTGACCGTCACCTCGCCGGCCGGCACGGCGAGCGCGGCCGCATCGTCGGGCACAGCGACCCAGCCCCGGACGACCGGGAGCACGGGGGTGCCGGCCGGGACCTCGACGGGGTCTGCCGTGACCGGCCCGGCGTCGAGGGTCGATGCGCTGCCCGCCGCGGCTTCGGGCCGGTCGTCGGTCACCCGCAGCGGCGTGAGGACCAGGTAGCCCGTGCGTCCGTCGAGCGCGCGGTTCACGACGAGCACCTGGCCCGCTGCGTCGTACACGCCCCGAGTGACCACCCGCCGCCCGACGAGCTCGCCGGTGAACGCCGTCTGCGGCGCGAGCACGTCACCCAGCCCGACCGGCGGGAGAGCCTCCTGCGCGGCAAGTCGTTGCGCGGCGGCTGACGCCCCACGGATCTCGGCGCGGTCGAGCTGCCAGACCCCGAGTCGCCCGCACACCGCCGCCGCACCGAGCAGCAGGAGAAGGAGCACCAGCATGCGTGGCCGGACCGCGGCGCGGAGCATCGTCGTCGGCTCTCGAGAACCCGCGGCACCAGCCGCGCCGCCGGCCTGGTCGCCGGCCGCGCCGCCGTCCGCGACCGCGGGCACCGGGTCCGTCGAGGGGTCGGTGTGTGGCACGTCTCACGGTAACCCGTGAGCGTCGCGGGACACTCGTCCTTCGTGCGTGACCGGCGGGCCGGCGCCCGCTCGGCAACCTGTCGGTGGCGTCTGACCAGCACCCGTACTCGTCTCCGCCCGCACTCTCCGATGCGCTCGGGCGCGCGATACGGTTGGGTGGCGGGCGGAGAAGTGCGCGCAGCGGCGTGCGCCCTGGGTCGGACGTCCTGCCAGGCGCCCGCTATCCACGTCAGGCTGGAGTCATCCCCGGTGCGGCCAGCGCGGGGTGGAGCACGAGGGACCTGGAGACAGCAATGACGACGACTGCTTCGCGGACGACCTCCTGGCACGCGGGCACCGGTGAGACGGTGAGCGTCGAGACGCTGCAGCGCATCGACGCCTGGTGGCGCGCGGCGAACTACCTGTCGGTCGCGCAGATCTACCTGCTCGACAACCCGCTGCTGCGCGAGCCGCTGATCCGGGACAACGTCAAACCGCGCCTCCTCGGGCACTGGGGCACGACGCCGGGCCTGAACTTCCTGTACGCGCACCTGAACCGCGTGATTGGTGAGCGCCAGCAGTCGACGATCTACATCACCGGTCCTGGCCACGGTGGCCCGGGCATGGTCGCGAACGCCTACCTCGACGGCACGTACTCCGAGGTGTACTCCGACATCACGCAGGACGACGAGGGGCTGCGCCGCCTCGTCCGGCAGTTCTCCTTCCCGGGCGGCATCCCCAGCCACGTCGCTCCGGAGACCCCGGGGTCGATCCACGAGGGCGGCGAGCTCGGCTACGCGCTGTCGCACGCCTACGGCGCGGCCTTCGACAACCCCGACCTGCTGGTCGCCACGGTCATCGGCGACGGCGAGGCCGAGACCGGCCCCCTCGCGACGAGCTGGCACTCGAACAAGTTCGTGCACCC
>JAYTSH010000444.1:0-11659 GCA_043745755.1 Cellulomonas sp.
GCGGCCGACCTGGGCATCGGCGTGCTGGCCTGGTCACCGCTCGGTCGCGGGGTGCTGACCGGCAAGTACCGCCGCACGATCCCTGCCGACTCGCGCGCCGCGTCCCCGCACCTGGCCGGGTTCGTTCAGCCGTACCTCGGTTCGCAGTCGCTCGCCGTGGTCGAGGCGGTCGCGACCGCCGCGTCAGGACTCGACTGCACGCCACTCGAGGTCGCGCTCGCATGGCTGCGCCTGCGCACGCTGATCACGTCGTCGATCGTCGGGGCACGCACGGCCGCACAGCTGCGCGGGTCGCTCGCCGCCGACGACATCGAGCTGCCTGACGAGATCGTGCGGGCGCTCGACGAGATCAGCGCGCCCGAGCTCGGCTATCCCGAACGGCGTTGAGGCCTCAGCGGTCCTCAGCCGTGAGCTCGTCGACGAGCACGTCGTCGTCGTACTCGTCGTCGGCATCGTCCGACTCCTCCGCGTCCTCGCCGTCGGAGTCGTCGTCGTCCTCGTCGTCGTCCTCCGCGAGGTAGAACGGGGTGGCCTCGCTGTACACGGTCCCGAGGGCGTCGTCATAAGCCTCGAAGGCGTCCGCGAGGACGTCGTAGGCGTCATCGACCCCGGGGTCGTCCTCGCCCCGGCGGGACGCGACGGCATTGAAGTGAGCCTCGAGGGCAGCGATCAGGCGGTCCAGGGCGGCGCGCGGGTCGACGGTCATGGCATGACGGTATCTCCGCACCGTGCACAATGGCACTGCAATCGGCCGGTCGGCGCTCGCGTCGCCCGGTCTGTGGCGAGATCGGACGGTGACGAGTGACAGAGACAGCAGCAGTGCGCAGCCTGTGGGGCGACTCGGGCGCGCAGAGTCCGCAGTATGAGTTCCGGGTGCTGAGCATCCCGCGGTCCACGAGCCAGGGCGACGCCAGCAGACGGTTGACCGAAGAGGCCGAGTACGGCCGTTGGGAGCTCGCACGCGTCGTGCTGTACGTCGGAGGCGAGCGCAAGGTGACCCTGCGCCGCAAGATCATCCGGGTGCGCAGCACGCTCGACTACACGATCGGCTGACCTCAGCAGGTCCGCAGGAGGCGGTCGAGGACGCGCACGCCGAAGCGGAGCGCGTCGACCGGGACGCGTTCGTCGACGCTGTGGAACATCCCGGCGAAGTCGAGCTCGGCGGGCAGGCGCAGCGGTGCGAAGCCGAAGCCGGCGATGCCGAGGCGTGACAGCGACTTGTTGTCCGTCCCGGCCGAGAGCATGTACGGCAGGACCACCGCACCCGGGTCCTCCGCGATCAGCGCTCCGACCATGGCATCCACGAGCCCGCCCGAGAACGGGACCTCGAGGGCCACGTCACGGTGGATGTGCTCGAGGGCCACGTCCGGACCGGCCAGCCTGGCAAGAGTCGCGAGGAACTCGTCCTCATGCCCTGGCAGGAACCGGCCGTCGACCGTCGCCTCGGCGTGACCGGGGATGACGTTGGCCTTGTACCCGGACGTGAGGCCGGTGGGGTTCGCGGTGTTGCGGGTCGTCGCCCCCACGAACCGTGACGCCGACCCGAGTGCCGCGAGGATCGCGTCGATCGTGTGCTCGTCCTCGGGATCGAACGTCAGACCCACGAGGTCGGCGACGCCCTGCAGCAGTGTGCGCACGGTCGGGCTGAGCGAGAGCGGCCACGGGTGCTGCCCGATGCGCCCGACCGCAGCGGCGAGGTGCGTGACGGCGTTGTCCGCATTGATCTGGCTGCCGTGTCCCGCCCGGCCGTCCGCCACGAGCCGGAGCCATCCGATGCCCTTCTCGGCGGTCTGCAGCAGGTACGCGCGGCGACCGTCGAGGTCCACCGAGAAGCCGCCGACCTCGCTGATCGCTTCCGTCGCGCCGGCGAACAGCTCGGGCCGATGATCGACCGCCCACCTGGCTCCCTTGGCGCCGCCGGCCTCCTCGTCGGCGAAGAACGCCACCACCACGTCGCGCGACGGCTTGCGACCCTCGCGCACCATCTGGCGCACGACCGCCAGGATCATCGCGTCCATGTCCTTCATGTCGACCGCTCCGCGGCCCCACACCAGGCCGTCGCGCAGCTCGCCCGCGAACGGGTCGACCTGCCAGTCGGGTGCGTGGGCCGGCACGACGTCGAGGTGACCGTGCAGGACGAGCGCGGGCCGACCCGGGTCGGCGCCCTCGAGCCGCACCACGACGTTGGCCCGGCCCGGCTCGCTCTCGAACAGCTCCGGCTCGAGGCCGACCTCGGTCAGCAGCCCCATCACGTGCTCGGCCGCCGCGCGCTCCCCTTGTCCCGAGCCGTCCCCGTAGTTCGAGGTGTCGATCCGGATCAGGTCCTGGCAGAGGCCGACAACCTCGTCCTCGGCGGCGCTGGACACCGCCGGGACGCCAGCGGCGAGCCCAGCGCGGGCGGCGGACGATGGGCGGGCGGGGCCGGTGGACATGGCGTTCACCGTACCCGCCGCTCAGCCCTCGTTCGTGGCCGCCAGCAGGCCGCGGCGCGCCAGCAGCGGCCCGATCTCCGGGCCACGTCCCCGCAGGTCGCGGAATGCACCCATCGGGTCGGTCGACCCCCCACGCGCCAGCAGCCGACGCCGGAACTCCTCGCCGTTCGCCCGCGACAGCCCGCCGTGCTCACGGAACCACTCGACGGTGTCCGCATCGAGCACCTCGGACCAGATGTACGAGTAGTACCCGGCCGAGTAGCCGCTCGCGAAGATGTGGTTGAAGTACGCCGTCCGGTACCGCGGCGGTACGGGTCCGAAGGCGATCCCGGCCCGCTCGAGGGCCGTGGCCTCGAATGCCTCGACGTCGGCCGGGTCGGTGGGGACCTCGTCGGGCGCCAGCCGGTACCAGGCCTGGTCCAGCAGTGCTGCGGCGAGGTACTCGGTCGTGGCGAAGCCTTTGCCGTCCTGGCGGGCGGCGAGCAGCGTGTCGACCCACTGAGGCGGGATCGGCTCGCCCGTCACGTGGTGGACGGCGTACGAGCGCAGGATCGCCGGGTCCCACGCCCACATCTCGTTGACCTGCGAGGGGTACTCGACGAAGTCGCGCGGCACCTCGGTGCCCGACTGCGAGGGGTAGCGCACGTCGGAGAACAGGCCGTGGAGCGCGTGGCCGAACTCGTGGAACAGCGTGATGACCTCGTCCCACGACAGGAGCGTCGGCTCGCCCGGCGGCGGCTTGGGGATGTTGAGGTTGTTGACGACGACGGCGCGCTCGTCCAGCAGGTCGGACTGGTCGACGAGCGTGTTCATCCACGCGCCGCCCCGCTTCGACTCGCGCGTCCAGTAGTCGCCGAGGAACAGCCCGAGCCCTGTCCCGTCCTCCTCGTGGACCTCGAAGACGCGGACGTCCGGGTGGTAGCCGACGAGGTCCGGACGAGGGCTGAACGTGAGGCCGTAGAGCTCACGGGCAGCCGCGAAGACGCCGTCACGCAGGACCCGGTCGAGCTCGAGGTACGGGCGCAGGAGGGCATCGTCGAGAGAACGCCGCTCGCTGCGGACGCGCTCGGCGTAATAGGCCCAGTCCCACGCCTCGAGCTGGGCACCCGGCTCGTCGCGCTCGAGCGCGCGCTGCAGGTCGGCGGCCTCGCCACGGGCGTTCGAGACCGCGGCGGGCGCGAGGCGACCGAGGATCTCCTCGACCGCGTCGGCGGTGCGCGCGGTCGCGTCGGCCGCCACGTACCCGGCATGGTGCGGGTACCCGAGCAGCTGCGCCCGCTCGGCGCGCAGGCGTGCGAGCGCCAGGACGGTCCCGCGCGTGTCATGGTCGTCGCCGCCCGATCCCCGCGTGACCGACGCCGTGTGCACGCGCTCACGCAGCCCGCGATCCCGCAGTGCGGCGAGCACTCCCTGCTGCGTGGGCAGCTGGAGGTCGATCAGCCACTGTCCGTCGTGCCCACGCTCGGTCGCGGCCAGGGCGGCGGCGGCGCGGGCGTCCGACGGCATCCCGTCGAGCTCGGCCGCGTCGGTCACCAGGACCGCTGAGGCGTTCGCTCCCGCGAGGATCTCCCGGCCGAACACGGTCTCGAGCGACGTGATCGCGGCGTTCAGCTCCCGCAGCCGCGCCTGCGCGGGAGCGCCGAGTGCGATGCCGGAGCGCTCGAACGCGATGCGCAGGCGGTGCAGCAGCCAGGCGGTGTCGGGCGCCAGCTCGAGGTCATCCGCCTGTGCCGCGGCATGCAGCGCCTCGAGACGCGCGAACAGCCGGACGTCCTGATGGATGGCGTCGTGGTGCGCCGCGAGCAGCGGGGCGACCTGCTCCTCGATCTGGTCCAGCCCCACGGTCGCGTCCGCGCTCGACTGGTTGAAGAACGCCGTCGCCGCGCGGTGCAGCAGACGCCCCGACCGCTCGAGCAGGTCGAGAGTGTTCTGCGGGGTCGCCGGCTCGGGGTCCGTCGCGATGGCCTCGATCTCGGCCCGCTGCTCGGCCATGCCCGCGAGCAGCGCGGGCAGGTAGTGCTCCTCACGGATCACGCGGAAGTCCGGCAGTCCGTACGGCAGCGTCGACGAGGTCGCGAACGGGTTGGCCGGGTCGAGGGCGCTCTGAGTCATGCCCTCATCATCCTCGACCCCCGCGCGTCGCCTCCTCGGCGCGGGCGACGTAGGCGTCCTCTGCGGTCCGGGCGTCGTACCCCATGACGGCGTGCACGGCCGCGCCGATCTCGCCGACCGTGAGCGCGACGGGATCGGCCGCGTTGAGCACCCGTGACCCCGGCGCCGCTGCCGCGAGCCGGACCAGCTCGGCGGGCGCGACTGTCGACGTCGTGTGGAGCCTGCTGTCGCCGCCGTACGCAAGGACCCGCACGTCCCGGCCGCCCAGGGCGCGCTTGACGAACAGCCACTTGCGCGGCTGGATGCAGCCGGGACCGTGGATCGCACCGGCGCGGAGCACGGCCGTCGGCACGGTGTCGTCGGCCAGCCATGCCCGCTCGAGCGCGACCTTGCCTGCGGCGTACGAGTCCCGGCCGGGCGCGACGGTTCGGTGCGACTCGGGCACGGGGATCGGCAGCACGGGGAACTCGTCGGTCTCGAACGAGCGGCCCGCGGCGTCGGCGTAGACCGCGGCGCTCGAGATCACGATGGAGGAGCCGATCCGGTCCCGCCGTGCGAGCAGCGCGGCCGCATCACGGTCGTCGTACCCGATCGCGTCGACCAGCACGTCGACGCCGCTCCCGAGCGCCTCGTCGAGCACACCGTCGTCATGGCGGTCGCCGGGCACCGGCCGCGCGCCCCACGCGCGCACGTGGGCGATGTGGTCGCCGGTGCCGCGGCACAGCACGCGCACGTCCCACCCGTCACCGATGAGGGCCGGGACCACCGCCCGCCCGACCTGCCCGCTGCCGCCGAGGACCAGTGCCGTTGCCATGAGCCCCGACGCGAGGCGACGGCACAGGCCTCAGTGAGCGGAACGAGCGGTCGTTCCGCCGAGAGCGGACGCGGGCTCAGCGCGAGGCGACCGCGCCGGTCGGCCGAGCGTCCGTCGCGAGGAGCGTGCCGACCCACGCGTCCCGGCGCCCGCCGCGCTGCACGGCGTACCCCCGGATGTGGCCCTCGACATGGAAGCCCGCGCGCTCGGCGACCCGCCTCGAGGGCAGGTTCCGGGTGAACCCGGTCCAGCTCAACCGTTCGAGCCCGAGCCGCTCGGGGTCGAAGGCCAGATCGATGACCAGCGCTGTTGCGCGGGACATGACGCCTCGACCGCGAGCGTGCGCGCCGAGCCAGTACCCGATCTCGGCGGAGCCCGCCGCGTCGAGCGCAAGACCGATCACACCGTCCAGCAGGTCGCTCGATGCATCCCGCACCGCCCACGTGAGGCTCGTGCGGGACGCCCAGCCGGCCACGACGACCTGCTCGACGAACGCCTCGCTGTCCGCGCGCCCGTACGGGCTGGGCACGGTGGTGAACTCCTGGATCTCCGGGTCCTGGCACAGTGCGGCGATCGCGTCGATGTCACTCGCGTCGGGCGAGCGCAGGTGGACGACGCCGTCGGTCAGCTCGATCAGCTCCATGCGTCAGGGTCGCACGCCCGCCCCTGGGTCGTCACCGCGTCTCGCCCGACTCGCTCAGGCGTGCGCCAGAACCTCCTCGACCGGCGTCGTTGTGTAGCCGTGCGACTCGGCGACCGCGGAGCTGCACAGGTGGCCGGCGTGGGTCATCAGACCGCGCGCCAGTGCGACGTCGGCCCGGAGCGCACCCACCCAGCCGCGGGCGGCCAGGGCCGTCAGGTACGGGAGGGTCGCGTTCGTCAGCGCGCGGGTCGAGGTCACCGGAACGGCGCCCGGCATGTTGGCCACGCAGTAGAACACCGAGCCGTGGACGGTGAACGTCGGGTCGTCGTGCGTCGTCGGGCGCGTGGACTCGAAGCAGCCGCCCTGGTCCACGGCGATGTCGACGAGCACCGACCCTGGACGCATCGTGGCGACGAGGTCGTCGGTCACGAGCTTCGGGGCGCGTGCGCCCGGCACGAGCACCGCACCGATGACGAGGTCGGCGTCGGCCACCTCCTGCTGGAGCGTGTACGCGTTCGATGCGAGCGTGCGGACGGCCCCGCCGAACGCGACGTCGAGCTCACGCAGCCGCTGCACGGACAGGTCGAGGACAGTGACGTGCGCACGCATCCCGAGGGCGATCTCTGCAGCATGCAGGCCCGCGACCCCGCCGCCGAGCACGACGACCTTGGCGGCATCGACACCCGGCACCCCCCCGAGCAGCCGACCCGAGCCGCCCTCGTTCTTCATCAGGTGGTAGGCCCCGACCTGAGCCGACAGACGCCCGGCAACCTCGCTCATCGGTGCGAGCAGCGGGAGCGAACCGTCCGCAGCCTGGACCGTCTCGTAGGCGATCGACGTCACCCCCGAAGCGAGCAGGGCATCCGTGTCGGGACGGTCCGCGGCGAGGTGCAGGTACGTGAACAGCACGAGGTCCTTGCGGAGGAACCCGTACTCGGACGCGATCGGCTCCTTGACCTTGCAGACAAGATCGGCACCCGCCCACGTCTCGTCCGCCGTGGAGACGATGCGCGCGCCGGCTGCGGCATACTCGGCGTCCGAGATCGCCGAGCCCTCGCCGGCGCCCGCCTGGACGAGGACGTCGTGACCTGCGGCCACGAGCTGGTGCACGCCCGCCGGGGTGATGGCGACGCGGTACTCGCGGTTCTTGATCTCGCTGGGGATCCCGACCCTCATGACGACTCCTGGGTTGTTCGGCCACCGGCGCTACGGCCGGGTGGCATTGGTCATCTCTCATGCTCAGCGTGAACTTTCCATGTTTCCTGCGGATGACGACCGCATCTGCTGCGGTATCTTCACCCCATGGCCGAACACTCTTCATCACCTCCGGCTGACCGAGGCGATGCGCCGAACGATCTGCGAGCCGACCGCGGCCGCCGACCTCCGCTCGACGACGTCGACAGACGCCTTCTCGCGCTGCTGGAGCGCGACGGGCGCATGGCCAACAACGCGTTGGCGGAGGCCGTCGGGATAGCGCCGTCGACCTGCCTGGCGCGCGTGCGCCTCCTGCGCGAGTCCGGCGTCATCCGGGGCTTCCACGCGAACATCGACCCGGCCGCGCTGGGCCGGGGCCTGCGCGCCATGGTCGCTGTCAGGATGCAGCCGGGCTCACGCCAACAGCTCGCCGCCTTCGCCCGACACATCGCGGCACGGCCCGAGATCCTCGACGTGTACTTCCTCGCCGGCGCCGATGACTTCCTCGTGCACGTCGCGGTCCGCGACACCGAGGCGCTCCGGGCGTTCGTCGTCGACCAGCTCAGCGCGCGTCCCGAGGTCGCTGTCACGCAGACCAGCCTCATCTTCGAGCACATGACTCCCGGAGGCTCCACGCGCGGCTGAGCCGAGAACCCGTGATCAGGCGTCGGGCTCCCCGGGCGCCCCGTGCAGCGCGTGGCGCAGCGCGAGGATCCCGGCCCCGAACCGCGTCACGTCCTCGAGTGCCTGGGTCCGGGGGATCCGTGTCGGCAGGACCGGCACGCCTCGACCCAGCACGACCCGAACCACACC
This sequence comes from Cellulomonas sp., assembly GCA_043745755.1. Lineage (GTDB taxonomy): Bacteria > Actinomycetota > Actinomycetes > Actinomycetales > Cellulomonadaceae > Cellulomonas_A. The sequence goes on from JAYTSH010000444.1 coordinate 8,009, forward strand.
GAGCCAGAGCTCGTCATCGTGCCCGCGGCCACCGACATCGCGCGCTCAGCCGACGAGCGACGCCCAGACGGCCGCACGCTGCAGCTCCCTGTCGGCGAGCGCGAGATCGCCGAGCTCGGCCCACGTCCACAGCGCCTGCTCGCACGCCCTGGCCACGGACCACGCGGCGATGCGCTGTGCGTCGAGGCCCGTACGGTCTGCGACGAGCGCGAGCCGCGCGCGCAGGACGTCAGCCGGGCCGGCGTGGCGGAACGGGTCGTCGACCTGGCTGAGCAGCGGCCACAGGTCGTAGGCGGGGTCGCCGTGCATCGGCTTCGGGTCGATGACGACCCATCGGCCGTCGGGCGCGCGCAGCAGGTTCCCGGGGTTGAGGTCCCCGTGGACGACGACATCCCGCTCGGCGGAGGTCGGCAGGTCGCGCAGGGAGGTCATGGCGAGCCCGAGCAGGCCAGGATCAAGGTCCAGGTCACCCTCGACGGCCGCACGCGAGGCGCGGTCGGCCAGGAGGTCGGCCCAGCCTCGGCATACCTCGAGGACCGACGGCAGGGCCGACTGGAGGTGGTCGGGCGCGAGCGAGCGCCGGTCCGCCTGCGGGCTGCACAGGTCTCGGTGGACGTCAGCTCCGGCTGCCAGGCGCTCCTCTGCGGTCGCTTCCCACGCCGTCATCGGTGTGCCCGGCCGGACGCGCTCGAGCAGGAGCGCCCAGTCCTCAGGTGCGTCGTCGAGCAGGCGCACGGCACCTCGGCCGTCCCAGGCACGCAGCGCGTGAGCCTCCTGACGTGCCTCGTGGTGCGGGAACACAATCTTGAGGACCGCGTCGCGGCCGCCCAGGGCACTGCTCGGCGCGCACCACGAGGCATATCCGGTGCGGAACGGCTCACCGAGCCCGAGCCCCCAGCGCTCGACGGCCCGGTCCACGAGCTCCGGGAGCTGGGCGATCCAGGCCGCTCCGCCCGCGGTGCGGCCGATTCCGTCGCGCAGGATCGCCGGGACGTCCAGCTCGACGGGTCGCATGGGTTCAGCCCTTGGTCGGATCGTCGGACATGCGGGGTACAGCAGACTTCCGGGTACAGCAACGGCCCCGGACTCCGGCGTTGTCGCCTGGTATCCGGGGCCGTCGGCCGCCGTCAGCATCTGTACGTCACCGTCCATCGCGCTCGCTTGTTCTCAACACGCGCGACTTGAACCACCCCAGGCCTTGCTTCGGGGCTGTCGGCCACGAGCCACTCGGACCGCGTCCGTCCATCCCTCGTGAGGGAAACGTACTCCGCGTCCGAGCCGATCCTTCGCGGGGGGATGCTGACACCACCACGCAGATCGGGAGCTCTTGATCTTGTCCTGCTCAGCAAACAGAGTACACCGATTATTCCGAGTCCCGACCACAGGTCATGTCAGACGGGCTCGCAGCCGCGCCTCGCGGCGCCCCGGCGGCGAATGACGGGGGTTCGGCCGGGCACTGACATCGGCTCGATGGCGCAAGCTCACCGCGGCTGGACAGCACCTGGTGTGCGGCGCAGAGTGGAAGTGGCAGCCCGTTCCGCGCGAGGTCATCGACTGAAGGAGACAGGCCATGGCACGCATCGTCGTCGTGGGGATCGAGGGGACGGATTCGAGCCACGACGCTCTGACCTGGGCGGCCGCAGCCGCCGCACAGCGCAAGGACACGCTCGAGATCGAGTACGCGATCGGAGTGCCGTACGCAGACATGAACGTCCTGTACGACGACGCGATCGAGCAGGGCGCCCAGTCGCTCCTGCACGACGAGCGCGAGCGTGCCCTCTCGGCGCAGCCCGGCCTCACCGTGACGACGACGCTCAGCCGAGAGACGCCGGGCAAGGCACTCACGGAGGCGTCCGAGCGCGCGGCCCTGCTCGTCGTCGGATCACACCCGTACGGCGTGCTCGAACGGGTCTTCTCGGGCTCGCTCAGCTACCAGGTCGCCGCCGGGTCGCACTGCCCGGTGCTGGTCGTGCCGAAGGAGACAGGCGACGGCGGCTCCGGCGTCGTCGTCGGCGCGGACGGGTCCCCCGACTCGGTGGCGGCAGTCGCTCTGGCCGCGACCGAGGCCGACCGGCTGGGGCAGGAGCTCACGGTCGTGCACGCCTGGCGCTCGCCCGACATGTTCCTGTCCGGCGACACCGGCCGGGGATACCGCGACGAGCGGGTCGAAGCGGGCGAAGGCGTCGTGCTGGCCGAGTCGGTCGCCGGTCTGGGTGAGCGCTACCCGGACCTCGTCGTCCACCAGCTGCTGGTCCAGAGCCAGCCCGCACAGGCGTTGCTGGACGCCGCGAAAGGTGCACGGCTCCTGGTCGTGGGCAGCCGCGGGCTGGGCGGCGTCGCCCGCATGCTGCTCGGATCGGTCAGCCACACCCTCGTCCTGCACCCGCCGTGCCCCGTGCTCGTCATGCGCACCTGACGGACGCGTCAGGCGACCGCCCCGGGGACGCGCTCGTCGGGCGCGTCGGCGCGGGCCGTCGCGGCGTCGGCGCGTGGACCCCACGTCGGCGCCGCCGGCTTGGCGAAGAACAGCACGACGAGCGCACCCACGACCGCGGCGCAGGCCGGCAGGACGAGGGACTGCGCCATGGCCGACGTGAAGCCTGCGTGCAGGAACGACGGCAGCGCCCTCGTCGCGGAGAACCCCCCGGTCGACGCCGCGCCGCCTGAGCTCGGGAGCTCCGCGGCGAGCCGGGCCTGCATCAGCGCGGCGATGGAGGCGCTCCCCAGAACGGCCCCGACCTGCCGCGTCGTGTTGTAGACGCCGGACCCCGCGCCTGCCTGCTGGCGTGGGAGGTTGCGGGTCGCTGTCGTCGAGATCGGCCCCCAGATGCACGCGTTCGCGAGGCCGAGCACCGCTCCCGGCAGGAGCAGCAGGGCGACCGCTGTGTCCGGAGTGAGCAGTGCCGCGTACCAGAACAGCCCGAGCGAGAGCAGCAGCAGCCCGGTGAATGCCACGTAGCGCGGGTTGACCCGGTCGATGAGCTTGCCGACGAACGGTGCCAGGACACCGGAGATCACCGCCATCGGCGCGAGCATCAGCGCTGACTGCGTCGGGGTGAGTCCGCGCACGATCTGGAAGTAGAAGACCAGCGGCAACGACATGCTCGTGACCGTGAACCCGACCGCCGAGATCGCGCCGTTGGCCAGCGAGAAGTTGCGGTCGCGGAACAGGGCCAGCGGCAGCAGGGGCTCGCCCGTGTTGCGCGCCTGCCAGACGATGAAGCCGATCAGGACGACGAGACCCGCGACGATCAGTGACCACACCGAGATCGGCCCCGCGATCGTGCCCCAGTCGTACGAGGCGCCCTCCTGGATGCCGAAGACGAGCAGGAGCATGCCGACGGCGCTCAGCACGACACCCGGGATGTCGAAACGGTGCGGATGCGTGGCGAGCGTGGGCACCAGGCGCCAGGCCAGCACGAACGCGACGATGCCGATCGGCACGTTGATGAAGAAGATCCACTCCCAGCCGAGGCCGTCAACGAGGACGCCGCCCAGGATGGGCCCGACCAGCGTCGCGACCCCGGCGACCGCGCCCCACAGCCCCATCGCGGCACCTCGTCGGTCGGGCGGGAAGATGCGGGTGATGACCGCCATCGTCTGGGGCGCCATGAGCGCCGCACCGAGGCCCTGCACGACGCGCGCGACGAT
>JAYTSH010000445.1:0-6992 GCA_043745755.1 Cellulomonas sp.
TAGGTGTGACCGCGCTGGACCGTCACGCCGAGCGGCGGGACGTCAGCGAACTTGATCGTGTTGTTCTCCGACGCGGTGATGGCCTCGGACAGGTCGAAGCCGACCTTCTTCGCGTCGACGTCGAACGCGGCGACGAACTCGAGGTCACGCACGTGGTACGGGCCGAACTGCACGTGCATGAGGCCGGGCACGGTGCTGCTCGGGTCGGCGTCGGCGTAGTAGTGGACGCCCTGGATCAGCGACGCGGCGCAGTTGCCGACGCCGACGATGGCGACGCGGATGGAAGTCATCCTCGCTCCTTCTCGGTTGTGTCTGCCGGGACGGTGGGTGCGCCGTCGTCAGCATGGGGGGTGTCGACAACGGCCGGGCGGCCGATGCCATGGATACGGACGCGGTCGTTCCCGCGCTCGTTGTCGATGAGCCCGTCAAGCCAGCGCACCTCGCGCTCGACCTGCTCGAGGCCGTGCCGCTGGAGCTCGAGCGTGTACTCGTCCACGCGCTCGCGGGTCCGGGTGAACGACTGCCGGATCGTCTCGAGCCGTTCGGTGAGCCGGCTGCGCCGGCCCTCCAGGATCCGCAGCCGGGTCTCGGTGTCGGTCTGCGCGAAGAACGCGAAGCGGACGTCGAAGTTCTCGTCCTCCCACGTGGCGGGGCCCGACGAGGAGAGGATCTCCTGGAACTTCTCCTTGCCGTCCGCGGTCAGCTCGTAGACGATGCGGGCCCGCTTGCCGGACAGCGCATGCGGCGGCGCCGACGGGGAGTCCGAGCCGATGATCCAGCCCTGCTCGACGAGCGAGCGGAGGCACGGGTACAGGGAGCCGTAGGAGAGCGCCCGGAACGAGCCGAGCACGACGTTCAGGCGCTTGCGCAGCTCGTAGCCGTGCATGGGGGTCTGGTGGAGCAGGCCGAGGATGGCCGGCTCGAGGACGTCGGAGCGTCCGCGCACGTGCCACCTCCTGCTGGTTGCCCTAGGGTCGTGGCTCACAGCCCGCCGCAGCGCAGCGCGCTCGATGTATCGAATGGATACATCGCCACACTACGTCCGAGGGACCCGCACGGCAAGTACCTGACCCCGTGGACCGCCGTGGACCCCCGTCGATCCACGTCGACCCCGCCGCTCGCGCCGCGGTGAGCGGTGGATCGGTGCCGATCATGTGAAGGTGGTGGCCGGGGGGCCGCCGTTCGACAGAGCGATCAGCGGGGTCCTCCATACTGATCCGGCAGCCACGTCCCGGCCCCGGCCGGCCTGACTGCGGACCGGATCGTCAGCAGGAAGGCAGTGCGTTGGCAGGCACGAACCGTCGGGCAACCCAGCCCCCGAGACGCAGCAGGTCGCGCGTCGCAGCGACCCCGAAACGGCCTCGCCGGTTCTTCGACTACCCCCGGCACGGCTTCCACGGTCTGCACCGGTGGCTCCCGTCGTGGCGCTTCCTCGTCGGCACCTTCCTCACCGTCTGCTTCCTCGGTCTCGGAGCCGTCGTCGCGGCGTACGCGCTCACGCCGATCCCCGACCCGGCCAAAGACACCGCGACGCAGGCGTCGACCGTCTACTTCGCGAACAATGCTGACGGGACGCGCGGTCCGGCCATGGGGACGTTCGCCAAGCAGCGGCGCGAGATCGTGGACTTCGCCACCCTGCCCGCCTATGTGGGCAACGCGGTCGTCGCGGGCGAGGACCGCTCGTTCTGGGACAACAGCGGCGTGTCGATCACCGGGACCGGCCGCGCCCTCCTGAACAACCTCCGTGGTGGCAGCCTGCAGGGCGGGTCCACGCTCACTCAGCAGTACGCGCACCGTTACTACGCGACGCGGTCGACGCGCGCCGACTACGTCGGCAAGTTCAAGGAAGCGATCCTCGCGATCAAGATCGCGCGCGACCAGGACAAGAAGGTCGTGCTCGGCAACTACCTCAACACCATCTACTTCGGGCGGGACTCGTACGGGATCCAGGTCGCGGCGCGGTCGTTCTTCGGCGTCGACGCCAAGGACCTGACACTCTCGCAGTCCGCGGTGCTGGCTGGCATCATCCCGTCGCCCAACAACTGGGACCCGGCGAAGAGCCCCGACAAGGCGCAGGCCAAGTGGAAGATCGTGCTCGACGCGATGCTGACCGACAAGGCCATCACGCAGGCCGAGCACGACGACGCGGTGCAGAAGGGCATGCCCGCGACGGTCGAGTACAAGGTCGCTGACACCTACAGCGGGGTCAACGGCTACATCCTGCAGCGCGTGCGCACCGAGCTGACCGGGAGCGGGGCCTTCACGGACGAGACGATCGACGGTGGCGGCCTGATCATCATCACGACGATCGAGAAGCCCGTGCAGGACGAGGCAGTGCGTGCAGTCGGCAGTCTGCTCGACGGGACCCTCGCGGGCGCGCAGCCCAGTCCGCAGCTGAAGGTCGCGCTCGTGTCGATCCGACCGAAGACAGGGGCGATCGTCTCCATGTACGGCGGCCCCGACCTCCTGACCGACGCGGTCAACCGCGTGACTGTCGATGCCATCCAGGCCGGTTCGACGTTCAAGCCGTTCGCGCTCATCGCCGCTCTCCAGCAAGGCCTCCCGCTCACCACGAGGTTCAACGGCAAGAGCCCGCAGGCGTTCGGCGACTGGCCGGTGCAGAACTTCAGCAACGAGCAGTTCGGGAGCATCGACCTCGTGACGGCTACCGCGCAGTCCGTCAACACGGTCTACGCCCAGCTCAACCTCAAGATCGGCCCCGACAAGACTGCGGCCGCGGCCAGCGAGGCCGGAGTCACGACGACGCCCGATACCAACCGGTCGAACGTCCTCGGTTCCGACGCCGTGCATCCGCTCGACATGGCGAGCGCGTACGCGACCATCGCCGCGCAGGGCACCTACTCGACGCCGTTCATCGTGAGCGAGGTTCGCTACCTGTCGGACGACTCCGTGGCCTACAAGGGGGAGAAGGCGCACGAGCAGCGCTTCGCGCCCGACGTGATCGCCGACACGACGTTCGCGATGCAGCAGGTCGTGCAGAGCGGCTCCGGGAAGCAGTGGATCAAGCCGCTCGGCCGTCCGATCGCAGGCAAGACGGGCACGAGCGAGACGAACCAGTCGGCCTGGTTCGTCGGCTTCACCCCGGAGATCTCGACAGCTGTCGCGCTCAGCCAGGCCGGCGGCCCCAGCGGGCACGACCAGGTCTCGATCGACACGTTCGGAAAGCCCAAGCCGAAAGCAATCACCGGTGCCACCTGGCCGGCCGCCCTGTGGGCGTCCTACATGAAGCCGGTGCTGGCCATGGCGCCGTACGCGACGCAGACGCCCTTCCCGGCGCGCGCGAACGTGGGCGGCGCACCCACCGCGACGTCAACCCCGACCCAGACCCCGACCGAGACGGCTCCGCCCGTCGCGACGCCGGCGCCCGTGACGCAGATCGCCGTCCCGACCGGCCTCGAGGGCAAGCTCCAGTCGGACGCGGAGGCCGCCGTGCTCAACGCCGGGCTGCAGCCCGCGGTGACGAAGGAGTCGTCGACTGTGGCGGCCGGCACGGTCGTCCGGGTCGATCCGGCGGCCGGCACCGTGCTCGCTCCGCAGGGCACGGTCACGCTCGTCATCTCGACCGGGCCGCCGCCCGTCGCGAAACCGACGCCAACCCCGGCAGCCACTCCTACGCCAACCACGACCGTGGTCGCAACCGCGCCGTGACGGGCGGCCCCTGTTCGGACCAGGGCTCCGGACCGGGTAACCTTGGCCACTGCTGTGCCCACCGGTCGTCGGCGCCTATCGTCGTCGGCCACGGGCAGCACCCCTGCGAGGCGTGAGCCGGACGAGGGTGCAGCGACGCACGAGAACCCTCCTGTCACGGACAGACCGTGACCGTTGAGACCAGAGGAGGTGGGTATGAGCCTGCGTCAGTACGAGATCATGATCATCCTCGATCCCGAGATCGAGGAGCGCACAGTCGCTCCCTCGCTCGACAAGTACCTGACCGTCATCAAGAACGATGGCGGCACGGTCGACAAGGTCGACATCTGGGGCAAGCGCCGCCTGGCGTACGACATCCTGAAGAAGTCCGAAGGCATCTACGCGGTCGTCGACTTCACGTCAACGCCTGCGACTGCCAAGGAGCTCGACCGTCAGCTGGGCCTCAACGAGGTCGTGCTGCGCACCAAGGTCCTCCGCGCCGACGCCTGAGCGTCGGACCACCTGAGTACCCTGCGCATCAACTGAACGTCTCAGACGAACTCTCTTGTACGAGGAGCTGGCATGGCTGGTGAGACCGTCATCACGGTGATCGGGAACCTGACCGGGGACCCGGAGCTGCGCTTCACCCCGTCGGGTGCGGCTGTCGCGAACTTCACCGTGGCATCCACTCCGCGCACGTTCGACCGTCAGACGAACGAGTGGAAGGACAGCGACACGCTGTTCATGCGCTGCTCGATCTGGCGGGAGGCAGCCGAGTCGGTCGCCGAGTCGCTCACCAAGGGCATGCGCGTCATTGCGACGGGCAGGCTCGTGCAGCGTTCGTACGACACCCGTGAGGGCGAGAAGCGCACCGTCGTCGAGCTCCAGGTCGACGAGGTCGGCCCGTCCCTGCGCTACGCCAGCGCCAAGGTCACCCGGACCCAGCGGTCCGGTGGCGGCGGTGGCGGGTTCGGCGCAGGTGGCGGCGGTGGCTTCAACAGCGCAGGCGGTGGCGGCGGGGGCGGCAGCTACGGCGGCGCCTCCGGCGGTCAGCAGGACGACCCGTGGGCCACGCCGGCCCCCGGCGGTTCTGCGAGCACCGGCGGCTTCTCCGACGAGCCCCCGTTCTGATCGACGTCCAGCACCACTGACACACCATCCCGGGGTATGGCAACGCCCCGGGCTCCAGCACTTCATGACAAGGAGCACCGCGATGGCCAAGGCCGTTGTCCGCAAGCCCAAGAAGAAGCTCAACCCGCTCAAGGCGGCGAAGATCGACGTCGTCGACTACAAGGACACTGCGCTGCTGCGCAAGTTCATCTCGGACCGCGGAAAGATCCGTGCGCGCCGGGTGACCGGTGTGTCCACGCAGGAGCAGCGTGCGATTGCACGTGCAGTCAAGAACGCCCGCGAGATGGCACTCCTGCCGTACTCGTCGTCCGCACGCTGAGAAGGAGGTAACCCCATGGCCAAGCTCATTCTGACCCACGAGGTCACCGGTCTCGGCGAGCCCGGCGACGTCGTCGAGGTGAAGGACGGGTACGCCCGGAACTTCCTCGTCCCGCGCAGCCTTGCGACCAACTGGTCCAAGGGTGCCGAGAAGGAGATCACGGCGATCCGTCAGGCCCGCAAGTCGCGCGAGATCGCTTCGCTCGACGAGGCCAAGGCGGCGCGCGACTCGCTCCAGGCGAAGCCCGTCGTCGTGACCGCGAAGGCCGGTGACTCCGGTCGCCTGTTCGGCGCCGTCACGACCGCCGAGATCGCCGCAGCCGTCAAGGCCACCGGCGGTCAGTCGATCGACCGTCGCAAGATCGAGATCGGGCAGCCGATCAAGTCGGTCGGGGAGTACAAGGTGCAGCTTCGGATGCACCCCGAGGTCTCCGCGACCATCACGGTCAACGTCGTCGCTGGCTGAGCTCACCCTCAGCGGTACGACCAGCACGTCCAGGACGTCGGCACCCTCCGGGGTGTCGGCGTCCTGTCGTTGTCGGGGCGCCGGTGACCGTTCACCACGTCACACGCCGGTGACCGTCCAGGCGTCGCCGCGCGCACGCAGTCCCGTCGTCAGCGCGCGCGCCAGCATGAAGGCGCCCGCGAAGGCGGCCCACAGCCAGACGAGCCCCGTGGCACCGCCGGGCGCCCACGCGCGCACGGCCAGCAGGCACGGGACGTATGCCAGCAGCGTCACGAGCCCCGCCCAGGCGAGGTAGCGCCCGTCGCCCGCCCCGATGAGCACACCGTCGAGCACGAACACCCAGCCGGCCACGGGCATGGCGAGCGCGAGGACGACGAGCGCGGCGGTCACGGCCCGGCGCACGTCAGGGTCGCTCGTGAACAGGCGCGCGAGGAGCCAGCCGCCCGCGCCGAGGACCACCCCGAGCATGGCGCCCGCACCGATGCCCCACGTCAGGGTCCGGCGCAGCACCGCTCGGGCCAGCTGGACGTCGCCAGCCCCGAGGGCATGTCCGACGAGGGCCTGCGCCGCGATGGCGAGCGCGTCGAGCGCGAAGGCCGCGAGGGTCCACAGCGAGCTGACGACCTGGTGGCCCGCTAGCGCCACGTCGCCGAGCGCGGTCGCGACCCAGACTGTCGCGAGGATCGCGAGGCGCAGGGAAGCGGTCCGCACGAGGAGGGGGGCACCCGCGCGCGCGTTGGCCAGGATGCCGCCGCCGGCGGGTGCGACCGAGGCTCCGAGCGCGCGGGCGCCGCGGACGACGACGGCTGCGAGGACCGCACCCATCGCGATCTGCACGATCGCGGTGCCGAGACCCGACCCGGCGATCCCGAGCCCGAACCCGTACACGAGCGTGACGTTGAGGACAGCATTGGCGACAGCTCCGGTGGCCGCCGCCACGAGCGGCGTGCGCGTGTCCAGGAGGCCGCGCAGCGCCCCGGTTGCCGCCAGGACGAGCAGCATGCCGGGCAGCCCGGGCGCCGACCAGCGCAGGTACGTCACGGCGTGGGCCGCGACCGCGCCGTCGGCCCCGAGTGCCGCGACGGCTGCCGGCGCGCCCAGCCAGGCCGCGACCGCGAGGACGATGCCGAGCCCGAGCGCGAGCCACAGCCCGTCCACACCGACCTGGACCGCACCGCGGCGGTCACCCGCGCCGAGGCGACGTGCGACGCTCGCCGTGGTGGCGTACGCGAGGAAGACGCAGAGGCCGACGCCAGTGACCAGCACCGTCGAGGCGAGCGACAGCCCGGCGAGCTGCGCAGTGCCCAGATGGCCGACGACGGCCGAGTCGACGAGGACGAACAACGGCTCGGCGACGAGGGCACCGAGAGCAGGGATCGCGAGGGTGACGATCTGCCGGTCGATGGTGGACGGAATCTGTCCAACAGAT